>JASHQJ010000446.1 GCA_030037595.1 Candidatus Binataceae bacterium | reverse complement strand
GTTACAGCGCGTTCCGCCGCTGGCCTCGGGCGCTCGCGCATCTTGCCCTCGCTGCGACGAGGAGATCGCGCGCGGCCCGACTGATTCGATCAACCGGGCGCTGCCGCTGACTTTCGCCGCGCTGATTCTCTACATCATCGCGAACTCTGTCCCAATGCTGAGCCTTACTATCGTCGGACGATCGGCGTCGACTACCGTTTTCGGCGGCGCACAGCAGCTCTGGAACGATGGCCGCGAAATGGTGGCGGCGCTTGTCTTGTTCACCGCCGTGATCGCGCCCGCTTTGCAGATCGGATTGATGCTTGCGATCCTGCTCGGCGCGCGCACAGAGCATCCGCAGCGATGGGTCGGTGGGCTGCTGAAGCGATATCAGTTCGCCCAGACCTGGAGCATGATCGAGGTAATGATGCTGGGCGTGCTGGTGGCGCTGGTCAAAATCGCCGACTACGCCACCGTCATTCCCGGCATCGCATTGTTCGTCCTCGGCGCACTCACTGTCTTACTGGCGGCGATCCAGGCCACATTCGATCCCGGCGAGGTGTGGGAGCGAATCCAGTGGGCGGATGAGTCAGCACCGCGGAGCGCCGTGGCCCTGCCCGATCTTCCAATCGACCGCGGCACAGCTGAAGTAACCGCGATGCAGCTCGGGCTCCAAATCTGCCCCGACTGCCGTATGCTTTCTCGGCCACCGCATGACAGCGAGGAGGGACGCTGTCCACGCTGCGGCAATGAGCTTTCGTTTCGCGAGCGCGATTGCCTGCAGCGCACGTGGGCATTGGTTATCGCGGCGGCGATCTGCTACATCCCGGCAAACGTTTTGCCGGTTCTTACCACGACGACCGCGACCGGTTCCGATTCGGACACCATACTACAAGGAGTGGTTCTGCTCTGGTCACCCACAGGATGGCCGCTCTCAATCATCGTGCTCGTCGCGAGCATCATCATCCCGAGCGCGAAGATTCTCGCTATTGCCTACCTGCTGGTAAGCGTCCAACGTAGATCGGCCGCAAACAACCGCCAGCGCACGCGGCTCTACCGGATGGTCGAGTTCATCGGACGTTGGTCGATGGTCGATGTTTTCGTCGACACCTTCACCGCCGCGTTGATCCAGTTGCAGCCGCTGATGTCAGTTGCGCCGGGTCCTGGGCTTCTATTCTTTGCCGGCGTGGTCGTACTCACGATGCTCGCGGCTGAGTCTTTCGACCCGCGTCTTATCTGGGATGACGCAGGTGTAGGAGAGGTACAGTATGCCTGACCAACTTCAGTCGCCGATTCGAAGTGCACGGGTGGCCGAGAAAAGGCGAGGCGTCTCGCTGGTCTGGATCATTCCAATAGTCGCGGCTGCGGTCGGCGTGTGGGTGGCGGTGACGCGGATTATGAGCGAAGGTCCTGTCATCACACTGCAGTTCGATTCGGCCGAAGGATTAGAAGCCGGAAAAACCAAGATTCACTACAAGGGCGTCGACGTCGGGACGCTCAACACGATCCGGCTCTCGGACGATCACAAGTACGTGATAGCTAGCGCGCAAATGGCGCCGAAGACTGAAGATTTCCTCGTGGAAGATACCCACTTCTGGGTCGTGCGGCCGCGCATCTCGGGTGCAAATGTAACGGGCCTCGGAACCCTAATCTCAGGATCATTCATTGGCATGGAGATAGGACATTCGAGCGAGAGCAAGCGCGATTTCGTTGCGCTCGAAACGCCACCTGTAGTGACGGGCGGGGCGCCGGGCAGGTTTTTCCAGCTCAAGACCACAAACCTCGGTTCGCTCGATATCGGAACACCGATGTTCTTTCGCCATCTCCAGGTTGGTGAAGTGGCTGGCTACACCCTTGATGCGGACGGTCAGGCGTTTACGTTAAAAGTCTTCGTTAAGGCTCCTTACGACCAGTACGTCACTTCAAACACCCGATTCTGGCAGGCGAGCGGAATCGATTTGCAACTTTCAGCCAGCGGGCTCAAGGTGCAGACCCAATCTGTTCTTTCGATCCTGGTGGGCGGTATAGCCTTCGAGACGCCAGCCAACGGCGCGGTTCTGCCGGCAGCTGATCAAGACACGGTCTTTACGTTGTTCGACGATCGCGACCTGGCTTTTGCTCCGGCCGCGCACAACCCGCAGACCTATCAGCTTATCTTCAACGAATCGGTTGCCGGTCTGTCGCCGGGCGCGCCGGTCGAGTTCCGCGGCATCCAGATCGGCCAGGTCACTGACGTTCACGCCCAGTTCGATGTGCAGACCTTCAAGTATTCGGTTCCGGTTACGATTCAGTTGGATCCGCAGCGGCTTGGCGTTCGCGTCGAGGATTTGAAGCCGGGGACGAATCTCACCAGCGTTCGTCACTTGCTTATCGATTCGCTCGTCGCGCACGGCGTAAGGGCTCAGCTCAAGACCGGTAACCTGCTCACCGGCGCTGCGCTAGTGTCATTCGACTTCTTCCCGAACGCGCCGCCGGCGAAGGTGGATTGGTTGCAGAATCCCGTTCAGCTGCCCACTACGCCTGGGCAGCTCGAAGCCACCGAGGCGCGGCTTGAAGGCATCGTGGATAAGATCAACAAGTTGCCACTGGGTGAAATCAGCGACAACCTCAACAAGGTCCTGACCTCGCTCGATCTCACCCTAGTGAGCGCGCGCGGTACTCTCGCGAGCACCCAAACCACGATGGACAACGCCAACAACTTCGTGGAGCCCAATTCAATCCAGGAACAGCAATTAGACAACACCTTGCGCGAGGTCAGCCGCGCGGCGCGTTCGGTACGCGTACTGGCGGACTACCTCGAGCAACATCCGGAATCGCTGCTGCGCGGCAAATCGGGTGGACCCAAATGAACTACCGCACGACATTCATTGCTCTTCTTGCGAGCGTCGCTCTTGCTGGGTGCGCTTCCTCGAAACCAGCGCGCTTCTATTCGTTGAGCGCGATTGCCGCCCCAGGCGCATCAGGAGCGACGAATATCTCGGTTCTGGTCGGCCCGGTTACGATTCCGGCCTCGGTCGATCGACCGCAGTTCGTCGTCCAGGTGGCGGCGAATCGTGTCGAGGTTGATGAGTTCAACCGTTGGGACTCGCCGCTCGGCGACAGCGTGGCGCGAGTGATCGCAGCCAACCTTTCCACACAGCTGGGAACGCCTGATGTTGCTATTGCTCCGCTCGCGAACTTCAAGCCAGCATACACCGTTGCGATCGATATCCAGCGCTTCGATTCGATCAAGGATCAGGCAGCTATTCTCGAAGCGGTGTGGACGATCCAGGCGACTGCCGGGGGTGCGACGCGCTCGGGACGTACCTCCGTGCGTGAGCCGGTGCACGGTCATGGTTACGAAGCGCTGGCTGCTGCGCACAGCAATGCGATGGCTAGGTTGAGCGCCGATATCGCGGCATCAATCCGCGCCGACGCCGAGCAGAAATCCTGATGAGAGAACAAATGAACAACTCTTTAGCGTTTCGATTCCGCGTAACAGCAGGGTCACTAGCGATCCAATTGCTAGTTCTGAGCTCGGGACCTCACGTCTCTTACGCACAAAGCTCTGGAATGCACATCTATCCTAGCAAGGGGCAGAGCCAGGAACAGCAGGAGAAAGACCGTTACGATTGCCACAGATGGGCCGTTCGACAGACCGGTTTTGATCCAAGCCAGATGAATCCTGGCAACCCGGCTTATTTGGATCCGCAGCCATATCAGCCGTCGCAGCACCATGTACTTAAGGGCGCCGCGCGAGGCACCGCCATGGGAGCTGTTGGCGGTGCTATCGCGGGAAATGCCGGCAAGGGTGCGGCGGCCGGCGCTGCAATGGGTGGAATGGCGGGCAGTTTTCGACGCATGGACGAAAGAAGGCAGCAACAGGCGGTGCAGCAGCAGGCTGCACGGTCGAATGCCACGCAGGTTACTAGTTATCAGAGAGCGATGGCTGCCTGCCTCAAAGGGCGCGGATACAGCGTCAATTGAGAGGTTAGCCATGTAGATACCACTCTTTCCGATTAAGCATCAGAAGAATAGCCGGGTTTGAGGTATCGCCAAAAAATTCTATGTGGTGGCTCGGTCACGAGCGCCGTGTACTGGAAGCCGATGGCATTGGTCACTTGCAGATCGTCAGGAATCCCGGCCCGCGGTATCGCGACCACGAAGACCATTAGATAGTTGATCAAGTTACGGCCGACTCCCGCCGACCGGCTTGAACCACTTCGGATCGTGAGGTTCTGCCGATGTGCCAGTTTTGTCGGCTGTGCCCAAAACCAATACCCCGCTTGAGATCACTCGTTGTTCAATCCTGAGAACATTGAACGATATGGACTAGTACCGGCAAACTGAGTCTTTTTACGGCTTTCGACCAGCTCGAAGCTCAGCAATCGCTTGTTGCACGTCGAGATTGTCGGGTTCGAGCTGTGCCAAGCGCTCAGCATAGACCAGTGCCTTGTTGGAGTTTCCTGACCGACCTAGCCAGTTCACTAGAGAAGCGAGCGAATCTCGATCGTACGGGTGCAGATTGATAGAGGCTTCGAGCGTCCCGATAGCCTCGCTTTTGCGGTCAGCGTCTTTGAGCGCTACCGCGTAGACATAATTGTATCTCGCGTTTTCAGGATCCTTGTGCGCAGCGGATGCGAGCAACTGAAGCGCTTGAACATAGTGTTTTTCACGTATCATGACGAGTCCCAAGGCATACTGAAGGGAAGCATCCAGGGGCATCCGCGCAATCGCGTCTCGAAGGACATGTTCCCCTTCTTGATCTTTGTTCTGAGCGCGATACAAGTCGGCGAGATCAACGGCAGCCGGTGCAAACATCGGATCAATCGAGATTGCAGACTTGAACTCATTCTCTGCTTTGTCGAGCTGGCCGAGCTTCTCGTAGAGTAGTCCGAGATTCATATGTGACTCTGGTCGATCAGCATTCACCTCTAGACACGCAATGTATTCGTCGATCGCCTTGTTCAGATCATTCGCAACCTCGGGCGTGAGACCGTTGAGTGGAGTACCTGCCAGCACTTCACCCGCCTCGATGCGTACTGCGCGGATCGGATCGTTAAGGAGAGGTGCCAGAATCAACGCACTCAATCGAGGATCTGAATTGGAGAGAGCAGTCGCTGCTGCGCGTCGCACAAGCGCCGAAGCATCAGTAATGCCCGTTTTGATCGCGGGATCGGCTGGTGACGAGGAATACTCGGCAAGCATCGAAAGAGCGGTTGCCCTGGCCATTGCGGGTTGCTCGTGGTCAGCCACGAGGCTAGCCAGCGATTGAGCGGCGCCGGGCACTCCTAGTACACCTGCGTTAAGTGCTTCTGCGAAACGCTGATAACCGATCGGTTTGTGTCCATACCACTTTTCGACCGCCGCCAGTGCCCAGCGAGAAGATTTATCCTTATGACAATTGGTACAAGCATCAGGTACGTCTAGCTCTTCAGATTGGTCCGGCCGCGGCACACGAAGGCTATGGTCTCTTCGAACATCGACGACCATGTAGGTGCGAGTCGGCATGTGGCAGTTGACGCACCGCGCACCCGATGAGTTGGCCTTGTGGAAGTAATGCTTCGGCGAATCATATCGCTCGGTCGAATGGCACTGCGCGCACAATGCGTTGCCCTGCGTTCGAAGCCTCAAACTATGAGGTTCATGGCAATCGCTGCAGGTGACGCCCTCGTGAAACATCCTGCTCTGAATGAATGAGCCATACTCGTAGTCCTCGGCTTTGATCTGACCGTCCGGAAAGTAGAGGCTTGGTTCGAGAAGTGCGACTTGATAGTCGTCTCCAACTTCCTGTCCGTGAACATAGTCTTCGTAAATCTGGCCGCGCCGCGAATGACATCGTGCGCACATCTGAATCTCACGTTCAGATCGGCGTGGCGCACTCCGTAAAACCTCACCCGAGCCGGGATTGATATTCCAATTGACCTTTCGCCGTTCGTCGAGTGCGATCGGCAGACCCTCTGAATTGAGTGATCGCCAATCGCCCTGCCTCCTCGCCCAAACGACGTGACTCGATCCGGGTCCATGGCACGCCTCGCAAGCGACGTCTATCTGCGAATAGGTGGTAGAGTATGTCCGTGTCAGCGCGTTGTAATTCTTTCGTACATCGGTCGAATGGCAATCTGCGCACATGTAATTCCAGTTCTGATCGATGCCTGTCCAGTGGAGTGGATCCTTGCTCGTAATGTTTTGTCCGGGATACAGAAAGAACCAACGATGGCCACCTTGACTAGTGGGGCGGCTATCCCAAGCGATGCCGAGTGCCTGGAGTCTTCCGCCCGGCATTTCAATGAGGTACTGCTGCAGAGGGTAGACTCCGAAAGTGAATTTGATTTCGTAGTCGTGCAATGCGCCGTCGGGGCCGTCCGTGCGCACCAGGAATTTGGATCCCTTACGGAAGAAAACAGATGTACCGCCGAAATTTTTGAATTTGGAGCCGCTAAAGTCTCCCAAGACCGACCTAGCACTCGCCTCCTGCATCGCGAGTTGATGGTGTGAGCCGCTCCAAAGCTTGGCTTCGGCCGCGTGGCAATTGGCGCACGTCCGAGCTCCGACAAAGGTCAAATTGCGATTAGCCACGGCTCCTGTATTGTCGGCAGCCCACACAGATTGCCGGAAAGATGCGAGAGTACCACGCGCAAGCAAGAAAATAACCGTGCCCGCGGCAATCATTAGCGCACGCATGGTGCGGTCGGAATGTGATCGTCGATCAGTTATCAACTTCGCAGGAGTCTCGCGAGACCTCTCACGCCTACAACTAGCCTCACGCTTCAGGCTAGCAATCGAGATTGATGGGTTTCTTTTTTTGGCTCATACGCAATTGATCGGCTCTTCTTGTCTACGCTGTTCCAGCTTGTGGCCACCACATTTACCTGAGGTGCGGTCGTATACTACATAGCTAATGGAATGAATACACTAGGACAATTCATCGTCGCGCGACGCAAGGAGCTGGGATTGAGCGGGCATGAGGTCGATCGGCGCAAGCCTTGAGATGAGGTCCTCGAATAGCTCGCCGGGGCTGATCGCCACCGAGAGCAAGATCCGACCTCGCAAATGTGAGGAGTTGACCCACGACCCGTCGAATGCCATTTAGCAGCCTTCGGCACCCAACGGCCGGCTGCTGACTATCGGACAAGAAAAGAATCGAGCAATGCGCGAGCCCTATCGTACACTGCACCTAAATCGGGCTCGACTCCCGACCTGGTACTGTAAAGCCCACTCCTTCGGCAGCGAAGGTAGACGGTCAGGAAGCAGCTTCTGGTTTCGTTTCCCGAAAACTCCCTGGCGCGTACTCGCGGAAACAAAGTGCGTCATGCTTCATGGATTATTTCACAGGAGAACATCGAAAACGGTCTTTGAAACGACTGCTCGCCAAGCGGCGATCGGCGACAATCCGCTGTGAGTTATCCGTGCGTAAAAGACGGCCTGAATTGGGGCGCGGCTTCGCTTCGGCGCTGACTTCGGCAAGCGTCGACGATTAGGGCGATATGGTTCTTAGTCCAAACAGCTAATCGCCCTCCATGCCCAAGCCCTGTCCGAATTCGCACCACAAGTAATCGGATTCGCAGTCTGCAATGTCGTCATTGAGACCTTCGATACACTGCCGAGCGGATGGCGAAGGTTCGTTCAGCTTTGTCGTCGCAGTCTCGACGCAACTCAGATTGAGCTCCCCGCTTACGGTATCGTCAAACGCGATAGAGCAACATTCGAAGATCTCGTCAGTATTGTAGACACAATCGACAAGTTGCTGGTCGCAGCTCACCACCGGTTTGTTAGTTACCGCACTCGCCGGGGCGACGGGCATCACCGACCCCACGAACACCGTCATGCCAGCCGCCGCCAAGGTTAGCTTGGCCGCATTGATTAGCCCCTTCGTGCGTAAATTCCTCCTACCGACCATCGGGGCCGGGGCGTCAACCTGCTTCGCGCGGATCGCGATTCTCTGCGCGAATGTTACCCGGCGTGATCTCTCCAGAGAGATTCGCGCAAACATTTTGAGAAACTCTGACCGGAGCGGTCTCTCGAGCTGACAATGCTCCAAGAAAAGCCACGAAATGGCGGAGTTTCTCTGTAACATTCTATTGAGAACGCGAACTCGAGGAGTGACGCGTGGTCGCGTAGACGCGATTCCCATAGAATACGGACACATGAGGCGCCCATAGGATGTCTTGAGCGAGCAAGCTCGCAGAACTTTGTCCAGCGCGGACACCTTTCGCCCTTTCCAGACATCGTCAACAAGATCTTGCGCGACTTGAACAGCGCCTATCCCGCCGGCAATGGGGGCACGCCCTCGATGGTTACCCGACTCGATCGCAGGCTCGAGAGATTTCCTGCGTGCTTCTTCACGGAGACCCCACGGACCGATGCCGCGGTTCAGCTTCTCACCAGGCGCGATGTGCTCGTCCAATTCTTGTTACTGCTTGAACACCACCGGCGGTCCGGCGACGCGCTTTCCAAGTAGGCTGACCGTCACCTGGACCCGGTTGGCAATCCTGATGAACGGGATGCCGCTGTTCATCCCGTAGTCTTTGCGATCGAACGCCATCGTTCCTTTGATCGTGC
>JASHQJ010000445.1 GCA_030037595.1 Candidatus Binataceae bacterium | reverse complement strand
GATCATCATTACCGCCTTTGAACGGTCGCCCGATGGCGGCAAGGGACTGGCGCGTGATATGCGCGTTCGCTGGGCACTTGAAGAAGTCGGCCAACCCTACGAGGTCCGCCTTGTTTCATTCGGTGCGATGAAGGAACCCGCGCATCGGGCGCTTCATCCTTTCGGCCAGATTCCGACCTACGAGGAAGGCGATCTCGCCCTGTTCGAGTCGGGGGCGATCGTGATCCATATCTCCGAGCGCCACGCGGGCTTGCTGCCAGACGATGCCAATGCCCGAGCGCGCGCGATCACATGGATATTTGCCGCGCTCAACACTGTTGAACCGCCGATCCTTGAACTCGCGAATGCCAAGCTCCTGGAGGGCGACAAAACGTGGTATGAGCAACGCGTTCCTCTCGTCGAGGCTCGCGTCCGCAACCGGCTGGACCAACTTTCCGGTCGACTGGGCGATGCCGACTGGCTCGATGGCGCGTTCAGCGCGGGCGACCTGATGATGGTGTCGGTACTGCTCAGGTTGAAATCTTCGGGTATTCTGGATGAATATCCGAACCTGGCCGCCTACGTCGCCCGCGGCGAAGCGCGGCCCGCCTACAAGCGGGCTTTCGACGCTCAATTGGCCGTTTACACCGGCAAGCCACCAGCCGGCTGATGGCCTTCCGTCTTGGGCTCGAAGTCGTCATCCGAGTTTTCGTTGATTTTATGGGGCCTGACCCTAGATCGTCGAATGAAGTTGGTGGTCACAGCGCAGCCTTTCAAGTCGTGTTTCTTATCCAGCTCTGCCCCTACTGAGCGCCCCCCGGCATTAACTACCAGATTTATCTAATAGTATGATGAAGGCGGTGTATAAGACCGCGGAGGAGCATACGTCACTTGGCTGCCGTTATAGTAAGGTTGATATCCTGGAGGAGGAGATGGAGGTGGATAATAACCGTACGGATTGTTCTCAATGACGGTGGTTTGGGGTTGTTTGGGCTGCGAATTTGCCCCCATGATCGAACCCATCGCCATACCACCTACCGCGCCGAGCGCCGCCGCTCCCATAGCTTCCCCCGTATTCGAACCACCGCCATCACCGCCGCCGCCACTGCCTCCGTTCCAATTTGAGTTGCCCATATTGTTGTTGATGGTGTTTTCGGTGCTGCTCTGCATCTGTTTCTCGGTCTTCTCGTTATTCTCCTGAAGAGTATTCATTTCGTTGTACTGGGCTTGTTGCTGTTCCTCCTTATTCGTACTGTATTCGTTATAGTCGCTCTGCTTGTTCGACGAGCTCGAGGTTGAGGAGTTGCCATAACTCCCATAGCTGCTGCTAGATTCTGAGGGCGATTTGTACTGGTTATTTTTCGAATACGACTTGTTGTAGTTGTAAGTATTACCAAAGTCGGATGACTTGTACTGATCGGAGGAGGAGCCCCCATAATGACTTGATGATGAGTGGTTCCACGAATCGCCACCCGACGAGCCATAGTGATCGAAACTGCCACTATCGAAGCCGTCAGAATCACTATGGTACCCTCCTCCACCTCCATGCCAGCCACCCCCACCCCCACCGCCGCGGCCAAAGCCTCCGCCGCCTCCTCCACCACCCCACCTCGCTAGCGCGCTAGGTGCACTGATGAGCGACAAAACCACGGCCATCGCCACTACGCACAAGGAAAAGTTTCGGCTTTTTCGTAGAGTGTTCCTATTCTTCATCACTGTTGCTCCTACCTTCAGAAAATCGATACGTTTGGCGTCGTTCGGAAGGTCGCCAGTAAAATAACTATCCTGCAGTTGTTTTACGGCTTTGACGTTGCCAGCAACGGCGGCCATGTCGTTCTATAATCGTCGCGGAGTTTCATCGGTAACGCCGGTGGCGGAGTGGTGCACAGACGGAGACAGCCGAATTCCACCGTGGCGACAGGGGTGTTCACGGTCGGATACCGCCCGCACGCCGGTTGGCCACAGACGGTGCGATGATCGCTTTTGCACGCTCATGGGTCAAGCGTACTAAGCGAAGACAGACTTTGCACGGTGACTCGTATTGACCGGGCGCGAGAGTTAAGGTCTGCCGCCACGTTGGCGCTGGCCTCGCGGGCCGTTCTCCTCCCGGATCGCGAGGGCGCGTGCCCCTTCCTTTTATCGGGACGATGGTTCCAGCCGCGAGTCGAAATAAGTAAGAGTTGGCGCTACTCACCTCAATTTCAGGTCTTGCCGGGACGGAACCCCGCCTCAGTAGAACTGGGCGCTACTGGGACACTTCTTGCCACGAGCCCACTGCGACACCGCGAAACGCAGTTACGAAGCCACGGACTGTCCGCCGTCGGCGTCGTGACTTCGTGTCTTTGTGACATGGTAGCGAAGTTCTGATCGACGGTGGGACGCGTTCCAATAGCGTGGCCGCCTTGGGCGATCTTTTCAGCGGATATCGCGAATAGCAGTAATTGGTAATTACTATTGCTAAGTCGTCGGCTGACGGAAGAAGAGCTCAGGAATTATCGAATCTAGAGTAGCGTTCCTGCCGAACGGGCGTCGCTTCCGCCCCCGTGGAGGATGATGAAGGCCGGGAGAGGCTTTCCCGCCGCACGTTGCGGCACGAACAGGAGGTAGGTGCGTGATTGACTGTCAACATCGACGCTTCGCTGGACCGAGTCCGCCGCAACCGCGGACCAAACCATAAGCGATCGGACCATAGCGCAGAAGCTAGACGTCGCACACAAACGGGCAAGCCGACGCGATGTAAGAGGAAATCGTGGACGGCTATTCACGTGGAGTTCGCGGTGCGGCGAACGCATCTTTTGATGAAAAGAAACGAAAGCACCGCCTCCAGCTACCGGGTAACCTTTCTTGTGATAGTAGCGGCGCCTAAATGATGAGCGCTCCGGTCCCCTCGGCATACTCAGCGGCGCATGATGCACATAATGATCGCTAGGGGGGTCCGCCGACAGTATCAGCGCAAGACTATCCGAGCTTCTTCAACCCTTTTCTTCGACGCGCCAAAAGGCGCTTCCGGCGTCAAGTCTGCGCGGGAGCTTTTCCCTGTAGTTCCAAAAAGCGGCTCGCGATCTTCTGCGCCCAGTAATCCATGACGTTCTCCGTATCGCCCCACTGGAATGAAGCTGCGCTCTTCAGCCCCAAACCGCCTGCGCGCTGATCGACTGCGCCGGCTAAAAGCTCACCGGTCGTTGAGTCTGTCGCCTTCATCTCAGCCTCCGCCGAGCCGGCGAATGCATAGCTGCCAGTTGCCAATGACTGTAGTCCATTAAGCACGCGCGCCTGTGGAACTATGACAGAAATGCTACGAAGTCCGGGCACAGCCGTGGTGGCGTCCATCAGCGCTACACGCAATGTGAGAACATCAGGACCAGGCTGACTGACGATCGTGAAGTTCTTCGAAAGATCCTCTTGCAGCTTGTTGTACATGTAACTTGTAAGCATTTGCTGATCGGATGCCGAGACCTTCGTATCCGCCGCGGCCCAGAACTCAACCGGCATCAGCTGGATCTTCGTGTATTTGCTCCACTGTGCATTCGGATTGATGTAGGCGAGCGCTGCACCGCCCTCGGGTCCCGGCTGCAGCTTGGACGCATCGTCTCCGAAGAAGTTCGTCACCGCCGGTGGCAAAGCGCCTCCTGATTCTAGCTCCTTAGCAGATTCCGGCTTACTTTCGACTGTCGTTGAGCAGCCCAAGACAGAAACGCAGAACATTGCTAACAGCGCAACCGCCAATATTGTCCGTTTCATCTTTAGAGTTCCTCCCATTCATGACCCGCCCCGGTCAAGGCCTACCGACCCGCGCCAAGATTTGGGCCTAGTGCGGTCAGTCGGCGCCAGCATTTGCGGCGTTTATTGCACGCAACAGACACGCCTGACAACCGCGCGCTCGCTCATGGTCTGCAAACCGCTGCTGTTGCCAACGTTTCCTTTCGAGGGCATCGCGCCGGAGCGCTGCAGCCATTTCGTTGCGCTATCGAAAGATTCCGCGACCAAGCCGGACCTGGGCGCCCGCGATTTGGGATCGGTGAATCTGGTCGCATACGATCGCCACAGCAAAACATTCGTGGAGAGAACTTCGTCTACGTGGGCGTCCTCAAAACTTGCTCCATG
>JASHQJ010000444.1 GCA_030037595.1 Candidatus Binataceae bacterium | reverse complement strand
TGGCTCATCTACCCTACTGTGAGGAAGCGTATGCTTCACTAGCGCTCGCAGTCGCGCGCAACTGTCATGCGTTGCTTGTGCCACCGCACAAGGTGCTCGTTTTAGATTGCGACGAGACACTTTGGCGAGGTGTGTTAGGTGAGGTTGGCGTTGACGGGATCAGATTGTCTCCGGGAGCACTGCGCTTGCAGCAATTCGCGGTCGAAATGCAAAAGCGTGGCGTGCTGATATGCTTAGTGAGCAAGAACAGTGAACGTGACGTGCTGGAAGCATTCAACAAACGACTGGCATGATTCTTAAGCTCGAACACGTGGTAGCATATCGTATTAACTGGAGGGCAAAACCGCAGAATGTCGTGTCGTTGGCGGAAGAACTAAATGTTGGGCTGGACGCATTCGTTTTCATGGATGATAGCCCAGTCGAGTGCGCGTTGATCCAGGCGGAATTGCCCCAAGCGCGCTACGTGCCAGAAGCGCTGTCGAGCGCAAACGTGTTGCTTGTACGTGCGCGGAACGGTAGCGGAGATGACACACCCTATCGAGACGTATACAACACCGGCACGTTTGGCTGGTCCGACATTGCGGATCGTCTCACTGTGGTCGACGTTGACGGCGGTCATTACACCATGCTTGAAGAACCCTTCGTGGATTCATTGGCGAGAGCGCTTTCGCCTTACCTCCAGAGAAACGCGCCTTCGAGCGTGCGACAGCTCGAGGTAACCTGAGGCCTAACATGACGGTCAAAAGCGTAGCTGTCGCAATTGTCAGCTATAAATCTGCGAGGTTGACCATCGATTGCTTACGTTCAATCGAGGCTGAGAGGTCTGTACCGGGTTTAAACATTAAAGCTATCGTGGTGGACAATGCATCGGGAGACGCACCGGCAATCGAGAAAGCCATCAAATCAAGTTTTTGGTCGTCATGGGTGACATTGGTGCGCGCACCAAAAAATGGCGGATTCGCATATGGAAACAATATCGCTTTTCAAAGCGCGCACGATATCTCTCGGCCAGACTATTTCCACTTGCTCAATCCAGATACGGTCGTGCGGAAAGGCGCAATCGCGGCACTCGTACGCTTTTTTGAGACACACCCTGAAGTGGGCATCGTAGGAAGCAGTTTCGAGAATCTCGACGGGAGTGACTGGCCGATTGTCTTCCGCTTTCCATCGATTTTAAGTGAGATCGAAGGTGGACTTCGGCTTGGCTTTGCGACGCGCATCTTGAGGCGCTGGGCGGTTGCCATTGAAACCTGCGCTGTGACACAGCCGGTTGATTGGGTCTCAGGCGCCTCGATGATGGTAAGACGAGAAGTGTTCGATGCAGTTGGAGGCTTTGACGAGAATTACTTCCTATACTTCGAGGAGACTGATTTCTGCCTACGCGCTAGAAAGGCTGGCTTCTCGACCTGGTATGTGCCCGAAAGTCGCGTCATGCATATGGCGGGCCAAAGCACAAAAGTCACGGAACAAAACGTCCCGTTAAAACGACTACCATCCTATTGGTTTGAATCCCGACGTAGATACTTCTTGCAAAGTTACGGACTAGGCTATGCGCTAGGGGCCGATGCTGCAGCCATCCTAGCAAATGCACTTGGTCTCCTGAAGCTCATCGCCAAAAACCGCAGAGATCGCTGGATTCCCCATTTGCTGGCAGATCTGATCCACCATAGTGCTTTTTGGCCGGGAAATCGGTTCTCTACGGGGACAACACATGGAATGGGTCAGCGGCCCTAACGCTACTGCATTGTGCGGTAAAGGGAGAATTTGAAGCGACTTGGTCTTATGATTTGTCGCACCTGCGTTCCCGACTTTTCACCATCTTTGTCTAGAAGCACTACGCAACCGGGTGGTGAAGAACCTATTGTAATTCACTTGCCGGCCATCGCGATTCTGCCCTTTATGGCCTGCTAAGGGAGCACGGCCCCGGTCGTCCTAGTTTTGCGGGGCGGCTCACTTGCGACAGGTACTACCAAGAAACTTCTGTCTGCGGCTCAAGCTGCGGCCTTCTTGATTCGGACCTCATAACCAAGATTTCGCAGACGTTGGGTAAGCCGCACCGCAGCCCGTTCGTGATCAAGTCGCATAAGATAGAACGGACTGAGTTCCTTGTATGGCAGAGGATCGCGCACAAGGTGGTAAACTGCAGTTAGGATCGAAGGTGCCACCGCCATGATCGCTTTCTTGGGACCACGTCGAGGTTTGATTCGGAGATACAGTGCGCGCAGGTATCCGTTCTGGTTGCGGCTGTCAGACCAGGCTGATTGTACCAGCGCGGTCTTGAGCCACGGTGCGCCGTTACGCAACGTTCGCGATTTGACCTTGCCCGCGCTCTGGTTAAGTCCCGGGCATAAACCTGACCACGATATCAGGTGTCCTACGGTAGAGAAGCGCTTCATGTCAACGCCGATCTCCGCCACGATCACGCTGGCCACCGTTGCACTAACTCCCGGAATGGTCACGAGTCGTTCGATGACGGCGCGAAAGGGCTCAAGCGCAGCCTCGATCTGTGTCTCGAACTCGTCCACCGCCTTTTCCAGGTGCTCAACCATCTCCAGATTCTGCTTCATCAAAAAGCGATGATGCCGAGTCACGCGACCGTTCAGCGCCTCAGCCAGAGTTTCCCGCGAGGCCGTCAGACGCTCACCGGCTAATGCCGCGAGATTGTCAGGGGTTTGCTCACCCGCGGTCATCGCCCGCAGGATGCGCCGGCCGCTCGCCCCGAGCAGGTCGGAGACTACCGAGTCGAGCTTCACGTTGGCATCTTCGAGCACTTTCTGGATGCGCTGCTTGTGCTGCACCATGTCGCGCACCAATTGCTTGCGCGTCCGGGTAAGGTCGCGCAATTCCTGGATCGGCCCCGGCGGAACGAAGCTCGCGCGGATCAGTCCTTGCGCCAACAGGTCGGCTATCCACGTGGCGTCGTTAACGTCGCTCTTGCGTCCGGGGACGTTCTTAATGTGCGCCGCATTGGCCAGCACCAACTCACTCATTCTCCAACGCGTGCCACACCGGCATCCAGTACACTCCGGTCGACTCCATCGCCGCGTGTGTGCAGCCCTCTTCGCGCAACCAGTCCGCCAGCTCCAACAATCCACGCGTGGTGGTTGGAAAACTCCGCACCTCGCGAAGTACCTTCGCGTCTGTCATCAATCGCCTGGACGCCACCACCGTCTGCTTGTGCACATCAAGGCCCGCACACCGTTAATGCAGAATGTTCACTTCCGTACCTCCTCGCTGCCCCGCCGCGGCGTGAAGCCCGTTTCATCGAACTCTACCAACCGTGATCGGAACCTCTCGGTCCACGGCGACAATAAAGGGTCCTTCGCCTGGCTTCGCGTCAAACTAACTTTCGGGCTGCGCGCACCAATAACATTACCGACCTGAATGCCAGCAGCGTGCTTATTTGGCTTAGCACGTCGCATCCATCAAGGTGCGCATCGCCCATAGCAACTAACTTCTAGCTGCGATATACTGTTGGGGCGAGATTAGAAGCAACAATAATCTTACAATGTTGGCGAACGACCAAAACGGTTCGCGGTTCGACCCAGCTTTCTTAGAAGCCTCAGCGCAGCTGGAGGCACGATATCCTCAACCAGTTCATTGATCCGAACCTGCAGGTCGAATTTATCCGTTGACTGGGGACGCACCTTGAATCGTGTGCTATGCATGCGGCGCGTACCATCCCAGGTTGAAGTGTAGTAGTAGAGTGCTATGGAGCGGCGTGACTTTCCTTCTGGGTGCCGTACTGGAACAGGGTTGCCATGGTATG
>JASHQJ010000443.1 GCA_030037595.1 Candidatus Binataceae bacterium | reverse complement strand
AATCGGTCGGTGTCGCGGGCACGACGGTCTGGCAGTCGAAGAATGCGTCGAAGCCCGTCACGCCGGCTGACCTAGGTATTCCAGCCGACCAAGCCGACAAGATGGGCGGCCCAGTGCTCGTGATTCCCGCCGACTCGAACGATCCGCACTGGCGCTATCGCTTCTACTACGCGAACAACAATCAGTGCGCTGCCGATCTCGCAAGACAGCTCGCAGTGCGAAGCCAGCAAAACATCTCCGGTCCTACGCCATTCTGTAGCGAGAATCCTCCGCAGCCGTCGCTTCAAAGCCACGGCCTCCTTTTCTGAGTGGCGGCGGGCGTCCCCGCCCGCTCTAGATCGCTGCTTTTCCGGCTCGCCTCCGCTCGGCTACCTATTGGACGCAGGAGTCGAGTTCGAACAGCGAATGTTCGAACTCCTGTTCCTGCGGTGAGCTACCTGTAGTCGGCACTCGTTTGGGATAGCTATGCCGCTCGAACCTGGGGGCATGGGGACGTTCGTTTGCGTGAAAGCCGTCGTAAATCACCTGACCGCACTGCCGCATGGCGCCGACCGGCGTGACGAAATTGAACTGCGGCACCATCGCAGACGGAGTCGGATGCTGGGTGTCGGTCGCGCTCAGCCACCGGATCAATTGATCCGTGACAGCGTCAACATCGTGGTCGGCCGAGGTGAAGATGATTTGCGGCGGAAGCTCGCTCGAGAGTGCCATGATATCGGCGAGCCACTCCGAAAGCGTAGGCCCAAACGGCGCCGCAGTTTCAACGTCGGCCGTCACCGTTGCGATGTCGCTGGTAAATTGGAGGTCCCACGTCGCGGTGTTATTGAACTCGCCGCTGTTGACGAACCAGTCGTAGCCGTAGTGCGAGGTCAGGATTCGCCCGCCCGCGTCGGCGTATGAAATCATGTTGGCGAGCTCCGACGCTGACCGCGTGATGACCATACCCCGGGCAAGGTAACAGCACTTCGTCATAGGGCTTTAGCGTTGGCACACCACCATAAAGCGTGCCGGCCGCCGGCGTCATAGCGTCCACTACCGCGCCATTCTCCTGGTAAACCTGTACCGTCCCGTCCCACTCCGCGGCGCTCCTCTTTTTTTGCTGCCTGGCTTGTGCATGCGGCAAAGTTCGATACTGAGCTACTTGCTTCGCTGAATGCACCTGCGCCTCACGAGGCGGCGATCCCGCCGGTTGCAAGGGTATCGGTTACAACACCCGCGAGCGCACCATTGGGCTCCCAAAGGCCATCGCCACGCCCGCGACGAAAGCGGCGCCCCATCGTCGCCATGCGGATATTGCCGCGGCGGGAAAGGCAGCTCAAATTCGGCCTCGAGCATCGGAGGTTGACGCAGGCCGGAACTGCACCCAGCATGTGACGCAGTGATCAGAGCGAAAGCGGCAAAAGCGATCGATCGGCGCATGGAAATCAACACTTTGCACCATGCATTTCGCCCCGCGATCGCGAGTTGCATCAAAGTCATCTCTTTTGTATGTTCGAGGCAGACAAAAGGCAAATGCCACCAGCAAAACGCTTAATCAAAATCGACCTCTCTTCCACCATCCCCGTCTATCGGCAGATCGCCGACCAGATTCGCGCGATGCTGGTGGCGGGCCAGTTCAAGGCCGGCGAGCGCCTGCCCACCGTCCGCCAGATCGCCGTTGACCTCGGTGTCAACCACAACACCGTGGCCGAGGCGTATCGCAACCTGGCCGAGGAGGGATGGCTCTCGCTCGAGCGCGGGCGCGGCGCGGTGGTGATGTCGCGCAGCACTCCGGCCGCGACGCCCAAGGCGCGGATTGCCTTCGCCAACCGCCTGCGCGATTTGGTCGCCCAGGTCCGTGCCGCGGGACTCTCGCCGCGCGCGATTCGCTCCGAGTTCGAGGGCGTCGCCGAGTCGCTGCTCACACAGAAGAAACGAGATTCGCGCCGATGATCTGGCTCAACGTTCTCCATATGAGCCCCATATGGACGCTCGTTGTGCTCGCGATGTCATCGCTCGAATACCTGATGCCCGAGCTGAGCCGGCCGGGCGTCGCGTTTTCAATCACCGTCACCGAAGAGTTCCGCTGTTGCGAGGCCCATTCCAGGATCGTGAGGCGCTATCGCCGCGGGATCATCTTGTCCGCGCTCGCGGGGGTATTTGTCGCGATGGGCGGGGTTGAAGAGCTCGACGGCTGGAGCGGTCCGGGAGCGTTCACAATTCAATACCTGATTTTCCTCGCGAGCTTCGCGTTCGCGCGCTCCTCGACCGCTAATTATCGCGCCTTGCCCGACCCGGTGCGCGAGGCCGAGTTCACGCGGCGCGAGCCGCCGATGATGCTCGCGCTGCTCGTGATCGCGCCGCTCGTCGCGATGTGCGCTGCTCTCGCGTGGACTTACGCCAACTGGCAACTGATCCCCGATCCTTATCCCGTTCATTGGGGACTAAACGGGCAGCCCGATCTTTGGGTGCAGCGCACCCCGCTGCACGTGTACGGGATGCTCGGGCTGCTCGCGGGCGTCGCAGCGGTGCTCGCGTTCTTCGGCTACGGCTTTCTGTTCTGGGTGCGCCGTCCGGACGGCAGGCAGGAGCGCTCGTGGTACCGGCTTCCGGCCGGATGGATCGCGATCGTGCTCGGCGCCGAGTATTTTGTCGCCGCGTCGGCGATGCTTCCGCTCGGTATGGATGTGCATCCCGTTGAGTTGATCCTGCTCTCGCTGCTGGCGGCGAGCTCGCTCTGTCTTATCGTTATCGGGCCAATCGGCAGCCGCCCGCCGTCGCGCACCAACGACTACACGCCTGACGGCGCGTGGAAGCTTGGAATCTTCTACTACAATCCCGACGACGCGGCGCTGTTTGTCGAGAAGCGCTTCGGCCTCGGTTGGACGGTGAATTTCGGCCAGACGCGCGCCTGGGTTCTAATCGGGCTGGCGCTCGCGCCGCTCGGCCTCGGGTTTGCTTTTGTGATGTCGCTGGCAACGTAGAGTTGTGAGCTGGAATTGTCATTGGTGGAAGCGAACGCGAATTGCCTTCGCAATAGCATTGACGATGGCGGCAACATGCGGCGCTGCGCTCGCCTTCGATCAGAGCAGCGCCGCGAAGGCCGCGACCGAAGCAGCGGAGAGCTGGCTGCAACTTGTCGATGCCGGCAAATTCAACGCGAGCTGGCTCGAGGCCGCCACTTATTTCCGCAACGCCGTGACGAAGCAGGATTGGAGGCGGCAGGTCGCGCTCTGGCGCAACGCCTTGGGGCCGGTGGTTTCGCGCCGCTTCCGAACCGCACAGTTCGTTACGACGCTGCCCGGCGCACCCGACGGCGAGTACATGCTTATCCAGTACGATACTACTTTTGCGCACAAGAAGTCGGCGGTTGAAATAGTCACTCCAATGGTTGACGCGGACGGTAAGTGGCGAGTGTCGGAATACTCAATCAAGTGATGAGTACTCCATTCAAAACTCACTGTGCTTCGAAGACCCGTTCAGTTGCCGGCGCCGCGGCGCTCGCGGCCGTATTCACGCTCCTTTGCACGGCTTCCGCGCGAGCGCATCTGATCGACGGCGAAATGATTACGCCGGCGCAGGCTGATTCGGTCGCCGACTTCGTCAGTCCCGGCAACCTGGTGATGGTCAAGCAAGGGATGACGATGAAGATCGTGCCGACCGGCAATCTCGACTGGCCGGCTCCTTATCGCGCCGCCACCGAGAAGTATTCGCCGCAGGTGCGGCTATCGCCAAATGGCGAGCTCACGAGCTACGTCGCGGGGTTGCCGTTCCCGCTGCTCGACGCGAACGACCCGCAGGTCGCGCTCAAGATAATGTGGAACTTCAGCTTCAGGCCGCAGTACACTGACGATGTTGATATCCGCGACGTCGAGGCTGAGAGCCATAACGCGGACCCGCGCGCCTCCGACTCGATCGAGCATTTCACGATCGGTCACTTCGCGCTTTACAACAATATCGATCGCACCGAGGTCGCGCCGATGCCCACCGATCCCGACGCGGTCGCGAGCGGGATCCGCTACCGCTTCGCCGTCTATCCGATCCTGGAGCCGTCGGGACTACGCGGCGTGGGGTTTCTTCGCTATCGCCATATCGATCCGACTCGTGAAGACTCGACCTGGATCTACCAGCCAGTGTCGCGCCGCACGCGGCGAATCGCCGCCAACGCGTTGTCCGACACGATCGAAGGCGGCGGCGCAAGCGATTCGGCGGGGATGGCGTCGCTGACCTACGCCAACACGGTCGATCCGGATTCGTATTTCGGTTTCGCCGCGAAGATCGAAGACTTCGACTATAAGCTGCTCGGCGTGCGCAGGATGCTGGCGTGCGTCGAGGCGGCCGACTCTCCCGCGCACGAATGTCCGGTCGATGGTGGCCGCTCGGTATGCCCCGAGAACTGGGAGATGCGAAACCTCTACGTGATCGAGGCGACGGCCAGGAACTCTTCGATGCTAGGCTCGCCACCCGCAGTCCCGCACCACATCTTCTACATCGACTCCGAGGGATTCTTCATCACGGCGTCTGACTTGTACGATCGCGACGGCCAACTCTGGAAGACGCTCGCGACCTTCAACGCGTATCGCGACCGGTCGACGCCCGGCGCAAAAGTATCGATCTGGAAATACAAGCGGATGTTTCAGACGGCGCTGGTTGATGAGGACGTGCGGAGCGGCTTCTCAACCGTCTTCTACACGCCGAGCCGCGACAGCGACTTCACTGATTCGTGGTTCATCAACCAGGGCGCTATCGGTCCGAGCCTGCTCGTGCCCGATGCGATCGTCAGGCTGGGCCATTGAGCGGCTTTGTAATGTGGGCCCCGCCGGGGGAAATGGGACATGGCATCCGGATCCCCTCTGCTTACCTATCCTGTTCCCCCGGCGTTAATCGACTAGTCAATTGACGAAACGCGAGTGACTATGCCCCGAAATCATATTATCCGCGCGATCGCACTTACAACAGTGATTTTTCTCGCCGCCGCGGCGCCGCTTATGGCGCAGGTCAAGCCGGGCGATCAGATCACGCCCGACACCGCGAGCAAGGTCGCCAACCTCGTGAGCCCGGGGAATTTCATCCTGGTGCGGCAGGGCATGAGGATGAATATTGTTCCGACGCAGGCGATCGAGTGGCCGCCGCCCTACAAGTCTGCCACTGAGAAGTACGCGCCGCAGGTCCGCCTCAACGACAAAGGCGAGCTGCAATCCTACGTTGCGGGCCTGCCGTTTCCGCTGCTCGATCCCAACGACCCGCAAATCGCGACCAAGGTGATGTGGAACTTCAGCTTCCGTCCGCAATACACCGATGACGCCGATATCCGCGACGTCGAAGTTGACAGCAACCGGCCGGGTGGCGCGGTGGGCGGCGAGGTGGAGCACTTCGAAATCGCGCACTTCGCCTTCTACAACAATATCGGCCGCACCGAGGTGCAGCCGGTTCCGACTGATCCGGAGGGTTCGAACGGCGGCATTCGGTACAAGTTTGGCGCGTTTCCGTTTCTCGAACCGTCGGAGATTCGCGGCTTTGGCCTGGTGCGGTATCGCTACGTCGATCCCGATATCGACGACAACGCGTGGTTCTACAATCCGCAGGGCCGGCGCTTAAGGCGTGTTACGCCCGAAGCGTTGTCGGATACGCTCGGCGTGATCGCAAATGCGGTCAACGGCGGACCCGCGGCAACATACGCCACGAGTCTCGATCCCGATTCGTATTTCGGATTCTCAGCGAAGATCGAAAACTACGACTACAAGTTCCTTGGTGTGAAGCCGATGCTCGCGGTCATCAACGCCGTCAATTCGCCCGAGAAACCCTGCCAGTTCGATAGCGGCCGCACCGCGTGTCCCGAGAACTGGGAGATGCGCCAACTGTACGCGGTCGAAGCGACCGCCAAGCCGCTCTCGTGGCATCAGCGACTCGGCGGCAGCGGCGTGATTATTCCGAAGCGCGTGCTCTACGTTGATTCGGAAGGATGGTTCATCACGGCGTCGGATCAGTACGACAATGACGGCAAGCTCTGGAAGACGATCGCGACCTACAACACCTATCGCGATCGCCCGGTGCCCGACGCCCGCGTCGCAATCTACCCGTTCAAGCGCGTGTTTCAGATCGCGCTCGCCGACGAGGATATCCAGGACGGATTCTCATCGACGGTGTATATGCCGGGCCGCGAGGCGCAGGATCACGAATGCTGGTACATCAACATGGGCATCGTGACCAAGGCATTCCTCGATCCGCAGCACATGCAGCTGATCGCGGACCACTGATTCGAGCGAGTCTCAGTCCACGATCGCCGAGTAGATGATGTTCTTCAGCTGGCCGCGGAAGTTGAAGGTCGCCGACGGCATCAGCTGCGTCATGAAAATTACGGCCAGGTCTTCCTTGGGATCGACCCAGAAGATCGTCGAAGCCGCGCCACCCCAGTAGTAATCGCCCGCGCCGATTGAGCCTGCCGCGACCTCGCCGAGCGTCATCGCGAAACCCAGCCCGAAGCCCACACCCTCGTACGCCGTTTCCGAGAACGCGCCGATCGCCATCTGCGTCAGGTCTTTGCCGCCCGCCAGATGGTTCATATGCATCAGCTCGAGCGTGCGCGAGCCGAGGATTCGCGCACCGTCAAGCTCGCCGCCCCGCCGCAGCATCTCAGTGAAGCGGAAGTAGTCAGCGGTTGTGCTGGTGAGTCCACCGCCGCCCGAAAAGAACGTCGGCTCCTTCAGATATGTACTCGACGCGGGATCGTCGATCAGTTTGAGCGTCTTGTCAGGTTGCCGTTCGTAGTTCGCCGTCAGGCGATCCACCTTCCTCGCGTCGACATGGAACGCGGTGTCACGCATGCCGAGCGGCTCAAAAATCGTCTCGGCGAGATATCTGTCGAAACGCTTCTTCGAAATTGCCTGGACGAGGTAGCCGCAGACATCCGTCGAGAAGGAGTACATCCAGTGCTCGCCGGGAACGTAGCGGAGCGGCACCCGCGCAAGCTTCTGCACGAATGTGTCGAGTGTCTCGCCGGCGCCGCGATTCACGCCGGCATCGCGATAGGCGCGATCGACGGGATGATTCGTCGCGCCGTAGGTGAGGCCTCCTGTGTGGCTAAGTACGTGGCGCATCGTCATCGGATGCTCGGGCGTGGCAAGCTCCATGTCCGCGCCGTCGCCCTTGATCCACACCTTGTGTCCGCGCCACTCGGGGATGAATCGCGACACGGGATCGTTGAGCTGGAAGTGACCTTGCTCGAAGAGCGTCATCAGCGCGACCGACGTGATCGGCTTGGTCATCGAGTAGATGCGGAAGATTGCGTCGTCGGTCAGCGGCTTGTGCCGCTCGCTATCGGCGAGACCGAACGACTTGAAATAGGCGGGGAAGCCGTGCCGCGCGACCAGCACCTGGCAGCCGCTGATTTTGCGCGGCTCGATATAATTCTGATTCAGATGATCAGTAATGCGGCGCAGCCGCTCCGGCGAGAATCCTGCCCGTTTCGGTGCCAGTTCCATGCTCACCTCCATTGCACGAGCAGAAGATATCATCGATTCAGTATCTTTGCAGAGTCCGTGTTCCGTGCGCGATGGGTTGACGCTTGGGCGCTGGTCGCGGAAGTAGTAACGGCGCGAGGCGACTCCCCGATGGACACGACGTTCTGGCGCCGAATCGCCGGCATCCGATTAAGACGTCGTTTCCGACCCGGCTGACGATTGACGGTTTACGCGTACCAATCGATGTGCGCGACGGCGGCATAGGCAACAGCTTGTACATGCGCCGAACATGGGAGCTGGAGGCCGTGCGCCTTCTTGGAAATCTCGATCTGGCAGGCGGCGTCGCCGTCGATGTAGGAGCGAACATCGGATGGCATACGATGAGACTCAGCCGTCGCGTTGGACCAATGGGCAGAGTGTTGGCGTTCGAGCCGGATCCTCACAGCCGTTTTGGAGGCCAACTTGAATGCTAACAAGATGTCTAACGTGATCGCCGAAAGAGTTGCTATTGGCGAGCGCGTCGGTGAATGCGCATTGCGCCTGAAGCCCTGAAATTTCGGCGATCACCGGGTCGTAACCGGCGAACTCCAGACGAGCATTCGCTACCATACGGTTCCGATCAAGACACTCGATTCGGCTCTCGATTCGATCGCAGCTGGGCCAGTCAAATTAATCAAGGTCGCTGTTCAAGGTTCACGTACTCGAAGGGATGACCGAGACGCTGCGGCGCAATCCGGGCGTTATTCTGCTCCTCGAAATCTCCGGACCGCTACTCAAGAAAGCGGGCGCTAGTGGGTCTGAATTTGTTGACCAGCTGTGTGCGTCAGGCTTTGACGGCTTCGAGGTCCACGAACATCGGTTTCTGCCGATGCTCGCGGCTGAGAGCTACAACTAGATGAACGAGCATGCGGACGTGAATGTGGCGTTGTCGCGCAATGCCGAGGTTATCGAGAAATGCTCAAAAGGATTTATTCCGATACCCGAGGATCGGAGCCGTAATAGTCAGTCGGGACGGAGTAGTCAGTCGCCGATTGCTCATTCGACCATTGACTATTGAAATCCTCGACCGACGATGCGTCGGGGAACATGTAGTTGGCGGCCGACGCTTTATCAGGATCGTATTGCGCGCTGTAAGAATCGGTCGTGTAGTCAGAGTCGCTGCCTTCGGTCCATTCAGCCGCCGGGGACGACGATGCTACCTGGGTGCTCGGCGCGGGCTGGTTGAGCACGAGCCACGCGGGGCGAATCAGCAGCAACAGGCCGCCGAGCGCGATCGCGCCGAGTGCGCCGCGGATAACGCGGCGGCGCCGCCGGATTCGCGCCGCTTCGCGCATCACGCGGGTAGCGAAATCTGGGCTGAGCACGGGCTCGAAGTCGATAGTCGAGCGTTGGGGTTGGTTGGTCTTGAGAATCATCTCAGGATTCTCCTTCGTAGAGTAACTCGCGGAGCGTCTTGCGCGCACGAAACAGGCGCGATTTGAGCGCGGCCAAACTGATCTTCGAAATGCGCGCCATGTCTTCGTAACTGCGATCCTCGCTGATCGCGAGCTGAAGCAATTCGCGCTGCGCCTCGGGCATCTTTTCCAGCGCGCGATTCACGGCCTCGGCTTCAATCGCAGATTCCGAGTGATGCATGGGCACCGATTCGTGCTCGCTTTCGTAGTGGATGAACAGCGCGCGCCATCCGCGCCGCGCGCGCAGGTGATCCGTGCATACATTGCGCGCGATCGTGAACAGCCACGCCTCGAAAGTATCGGTCGAGTTGAGCCGCGGCAGCGCCAGCACCATTTTGACGAATGTCTTTTGGCACAGATCCTCGTAGTCGTCGCGCTCTCCCGTATGCGCCACGATAAAGCCCGCGACGCGCCGCTGGTAAGCGCGGATCAACTCTTCGATCGCGTCCGCCTCACCGGCGCGCGCCCTCAGGATCAAAGCGGCCTGCGGGCTGATCTCGGACGCGTCGGATTCTTGTTTGCTCTGGCGGCGTTTCCGCATCTCACAAACCAGTCTTCGTTCAATCTCCGGGAGGAGGCGGAGGCGGCGCGCCGTTCGGATTCATCAAAGCTTCGATTTGCTGATGCAGGCTCTGAAGCTTCTGATTGGTTGCGGCCGCCGCGCTGAGTTGTGCCGGGGTTAGTATCCCGCGGATCTGGAGCGCCGTGTTGATCATGTTCTGATCGATCTGCAGCTGAATCGCCGACTTCTGCTGCTCGAGCGCCGTGAAGTCCGACGAAGTTACTGCAGTGGAACCGAGCAACAGCGCCGAGACCTGCTGATCGATTGAATGGAGCTGCTGGAAGAGGCTCTGCATCTGCTGGCGATTGTTTTGCATGATCGTGTGGATCTGCTGCTGCTGGTCAGATGTCAGATTCGCGCCGTGCAGCAGCATCATCATCGGCATCGGGCCGCCGCCCATCGGGGGGCCGCCGCCCATGCCGTGAGCAGCTGCGGGAACAGCAGCGAGCATCGTCAGCAAAGCCGCGACAATAGTAGTTTTTCCGAACATTTTTGTTGTGCCAACCTCCGCCTCCTGGGCCATCAGATCTGGATTAGAAGACGATGCATTTGCGATAAAGTTTCGCGCGCCCGCATGCTTAAGAAAAGAGTTGATCGCAGAAGACCGTGGAGCGAGGTGGCGCGTCAGACCTCGACAATCACCGCCTCGTCGCCCGCGAGCTGAAGCGCCGCGCCGCTTTGCTGGCCGATTCGCGCAAGGTTTGTGTCGAAAACAATACGTCCGGACGCCGACCGAATCTTGCGCGGCTCTACTGCGAAGTTGAGCGCGACGATCAGGTGCTGTGCCGATGACTCCCGGTGATAGACGAGGCAGTCCGCCGGCGCGTCGGCCTCCAGCCGAAACGACCCTTCCGCGAGCGCGGACGCGTCGCGCCGGAGACGAATCAGCCGCCGGTAAAACGACAGCATCGAGCTCTGATCATTGAGCTGATCCGCGACGTTGACCGCCTTTGCGTCGCCCATCGGAAGCCATGTCGATGCCGCCGTGCTGAAGCCGCCGCCAGGCCCGCCCGACCATTGCATCGGTGTGCGGCATCCGTCGCGCCCGACTGGGTCGCACCGCCGCTCGCGCGGGATTCGGACATCGCGCATGCCGATCTCTTCGCCATAGTAGATGAACGGAGTGCCTCGTAGCGTGAGCATCATCAGCGTGGCCACTCGCGCGCGCGCCTCGCCGTCGCCGTGGTCCGAGTAACGCGTGATGTGGCGCGAGAAGTCATGATTCGAAAGCGTCCAGGTCGGCCACGCCGACGCGCCGAACGTGCGATGCGTTGTGGCAATCGCCTCACGAAAGCGGCTCGCCCTGTAGCGCGCCAGCACGAAGCGGAAGTTGAACGCGAGATGCAACTCCTCGGGTCGCAGATAGTCAGCCAGCCTCTCCTGCTCGATCGGCCACGTCTCGCCCACCAGCACGCGATCGTCGAAGCTGTCCGCGACGCGGCGAAAGCCGCGGATCACATCGTGGACCTCGGGCTGGTCGGTGCTATGCAGCGGGATCTGCGTGCCCTCCTCGAACCATGGGATGTCTGGGTCGCGCTCGGTGCGAAATGGATTGTCGCGGAAAGCTGCGTCCTTCACCATCTGCGCGACCACGTCGATTCGGTAGCCATCGGCGCCGCGCCTAAGCCAGAAGCGGATCACGTCGTGCAACGCCTCGACTACCGCCGGGTTTCGATAATCGAGGTCCGGCTGCTCCTCGAGAAACAGATGCAGATAGTGCTCGCGCGTGCGCTCGTCGAACTTCCACGCCGGCCCGCCGAACTGGCTATGCCAGTTGTTCGGCATGGTGCCAGGCGCGCAGGATTTCCAGATGTACCAGTCGCGCTTGGGATTCGTCTTCGACCCGCGCGAATCGATGAACCACGGATGCTGATCCGAAGTGTGATTCGGCACCAGGTCCACGATCACGCGGATCCCGCGCCGATGCGCCTCCTTGAGCAGCCGATCGAAGCTCGCCATGTCGCCGAAGTCCGGGTGGATGCCGCAGTAGTCGCTGACGTCGTAGCCCCAGTCCTTGTTCGGCGACGGATTGATCGGATTCAGCCAGATCGCGTCGATTCCGAGCGAGCGTTCGGTGCTGTCGTTCAGGTAATCGAGATGCGCAGTGATACCGTCGAGGTCGCCGATTCCGTCACCGTTCGAATCAGCGAACGAGCGCGGATAGATCTGGTAGAAGACCGCGCGCTGCCACCATTTGAGAGCCACGCGCCCGAAACCGTTCAGGCCGCGCGCGAGCCCATCAGGTCGGCGAAGTTGGTCGTGTAGAAACGCTCGCGCGCCGCCTCGCTGATATTCCCGGTTGACTGCGCGAAGCGCTTCAGCGGATTTCGCCCGCCCTCGACGTGCGGATAGTCGGACGAGAACATGCAAAGCTCCTCACCCGCCTGCTCGATGATCCAGCCGACGTGCTCATGCGGATACGGCGTGAAGCGCAGATTTCGCCGCACATAGTCCGACACCTTCATCGGGAGCCTCAGATGCGGCTCGGTCTTGACGAAGGTCTCCTGCGCGATGTCGAGGCGGCGGAGCCACGGCACGATCCACATCGCACCCTGCTCGATACATCCGCCGCGAAGCCGCGGGAACTGCTCGAAAATCCCGTCCAGCACCATCGTCGAGAGAAAGATCTCCGGCATCACGTGGATCGCCATGAAATCCTTCGAGCGGATATTTTCGCCGCCGCCGAGGAAGTCGGTTACCGGGCGACTGTTGTTATGAAACGCGCGCGGCACCGGCCGTCCGCCGCCGCCGACGTGCAGCATGAACGGAGTGTCGGCATCCTGCAGGCGCGCCCACACGCCGTTGTAATCGGGATGCGTGGGCGACTTCTTGCCCGGCGGAAGGGAAGGAAAATGAATCGCCGCGCAGCCGAGCTTGATCGCCTCGTCGATCTCGCGCGCCGCTCGTTCGGCATCATCGAGTGGTACGAACCCGACCGCGAGCAGACGCTGGTCGCCCTTGCAGAACGCCGCGATCGCGCGATTGTGCGCGCGCGCGCCGCCGTACATCACCTCGGGCGTTGCGCGAACCTGCTCGAACTCGCCCCAGAAATGCGTGATCGCGAACGTGGTGAACACGAGTTGGCGATGGAATCCGAGCAGATCCATCGCGCGCCGCCGCTCGTCGGGATCGAACGCGCCGAGCGCGTCCCATCCTTTCTTGAGCATGAGGTTGGCTTCGAGTTCGGCGGCCGCTGACGCGTTGGTCTTGCGATCCTGCGCGTGAGCGACGGCGCGATCCGCGAGCTTTCCGGCGGAGCCTAGCGCGAGCGGACGAAGTTTCGGGCGCAGATCAGGATCGGCGTGGGCAATCAGCCAGTCCTGTGTCTCCATCACGTGGCTATCAGCGTCGTTGAAGATTCGTCCTTCGGCGTAAGGCACCTGCGTCACCTCGCTGGCATTCGCTCTGCTGATCGCAACGATAATTGAGGATGCCTGCCGCGTACAGAGATGCGGATGCTGGCGTGACAGCGAGGCTAGGTAAGCGGCGTGATTTCCACCGGCAGTCCTTCGCCCCATCCATATTTGCGGTCCGCCATCGCCGCGACCTCATCCCAGAGCTTGCCATCACCCTGCCGGTTGAGCACGCGGGCTGTGGCATCGATTCGCCGCTCTCCGAGCCGGACCGTAACTCTCGGGTTCCACCCGATGTTCTTGACCCATCCCGCTGCTTCTCGAGTTTCCGCGAACAGGTAGAAACGATCGCGGCAGACGATAAACCAGATCTCGATTTCGCGCGGCAGGCCCGTCGTGCGCCCGATCGTGGTCAGGTAAAGGACCTTGTTGTCTGCCACATCCTGCAGAGTCATCGGTTCCATGAGAGTGGCGCTGTCTCTGCGGCCGCGCAACGATGGTACCTTCTGCTTTGGCCTATCGAGGCGCGATTGCTATGGTCGCGGGCACGCTGCTGAGCGCTTACCCGTGAAGATCCAAATCTACAGCATGACCTCGGTTGCGGACGCGGTCGCGGTGGCCGACGCTGGTGCCGATCTGATCGGCGTGGTGGTGGTGCGGCCCGGCACCGTGCCGGAGGGCGTCGACCAACGTGCGGCGCGTGAGATCCTGGGCGCAGTTTCGCCGCGCGCGACAGGAGTCGCGCTCACGCTCGCGACCGATCCAGACGAAATATGCTCGATGGTCGAAAATGTGCGGCCCGCGATCCTGCATATCGCCGCCGCCGTCGTATCGCCTGAGGAATGCGATGAGATTCGCGAGGAGGTCGCACCCGTAAAGGTGATGCGTACGATCGGCGTCAAAGGCCCCGAAGCTATTCGATGGGCTGAAATCTACCAGCAGGCCACCGACTATATCCTGCTCGACTCTTTCACCGGTGCGGCCTGGCAGCCGGGCGCGGCGGGCAAGCCGCACGACTGGACGATCAGCAAACGGGTCGTCGAGCGTTCGCGAATCCCGGTGGTTCTCGCGGGAGGCCTCGCGCCGGAGAACGTGGCGGATGCGATCCGCGCGGTGCGGCCGTGGGGCGTCGATTCGTTCACGCAGACGGATGTGGCCGGCCAGCGCGGGCGCAAGGATCTCGCGCGCGTGCGCGAGTTCATCGCGTCCGCCCGCGCCGCCGGCGCCTAAGACGGGGCGCGTTGGAGTCCCTGCCTAAACGACAGGTAAGTTCAACCGTCTCAGAGTGCCGCTGCGCTATCATCAGTCATCGTCCGCACAACTGCTTGCTCGTCGAGCAGGAGATCGGCGCGACGTTGCGCATCAGGCTCCCGTCGTAGCCATTGACGTTTTGCTGATCGAAGTTCCACGCGCATTTGCCGATCGCGCTGCAGATATAAGGATTGGTCGGATTCGGCGCCGGCAGGGGATTGGGCGTGATCTCCATCGTGACGTTCTCGCCGTTGATCACGCCGACATCGTAGTTGTCGCCCGTCGCGCCGGCACCGAGATTGAACTCGGAGAGCGTCGTGGGGCCGGAGGGACCGACTCCAACGTTGCAGGCTCCTGTACCGCCGCCACAATCGCCGGTTTGGCATCCCGCGGTAGCGCACGAGGTGCGGCCGATGAGATTGCCGTTCCACTGCGTGGCGCCGTCGGCCGAGGGCGGGAAGCATACTGTTGTGGTGCCGCCATTACTCGCGAGTTCGAAAGAGCCGCTGCTGGGCGTGGGCAGAACCAGAAGCATAGATGGTTGCCGGTGTTGCAGGCCTGACCCGCGGGGCAGGTATTGCCGCTGCCGCAGTGGGTGCCGTTGCCGCCGCCGAGTGGATGGAGTCCTTCTACCCGGCCCACTACGAGATGGGCACGGCACTCGAAGACGTTCTGCGGTCTCGCGTGCTGTCGCGGCAGCAGGCGGCGACGCTGTGGCTCATCCGATCGCAGGGTGGGAACGGTATGCGCATGCGGCGCAAGGAGATCGAAGCCAACATCCGGCGCTGGTTCGAAGTGACCAATGCGGCGCTTTCGCGGTCGCTGCGCGCGATGATGCGGCTGCCGCGCAAGCTTATCGAGATCACGGAAGACCCGGATTCCGGGCGGCAAAAGATCGTCAGCTTGACCCCCAAGGGGAAAGCCTTTCTCGATTCCGCGGCCGCGCGCGCCACCCATGGATTTGCGGGGCTGATCGAGGAATTACCGCCGCAGGTTGTCGATGCCGCGATTCTACATTTCAAAGGACTGACCGCGGCATTCCGGCATTCAGAAGCTCGCCGTCGACTCCGCGTTGTTCGGTCGGACTTGCATCGAGGGGCGAGGTCGGTGCGCAACGCAAAGGAAGCTAGCGGAAGGTGCACGCCGCGCGGCTGACGCGGTCAATGTGTAGCAGAGCGGTCTCGATTTCCGGCCGAGAGCAGTCCCTCCAATTGGAACGGCTGCTCTCGTTTATTCCAGGAAACCGAGGTCTTTCAGGATGCGGCGGGCTTCGTCCGCCGCGTCGGCATGCACCAGCACGCGCGATTGCACGGCGGAGGTCATTCCCAGCATGCGCGAAGCTTCCTCGTCACCAACGAAGACTTCGATTCCCTCGCTCACCAGGTAATCGCGCGCCATCATGGCACGGGTGGGATCGATGCTCGAGAAGACCTCCTCGAACTCGGCGGGGTCGCGATTTTCGTCGTCTGCCATCGAAGCGCCTTTCTATCCGGGGTTAGTCGCGCGCGGCGCTTGGCGTCGCCATCACGCTCTTTACTCGATTATAGAGGACAGCCGCGATCCCCGCGACGATCAGCGCGGCGATAACGCCATCGAAGCGATGGAAATAGGGCGCCAGACGCTCCCAGTTCTGGCCAAGCTTCATGCCCGCGTAGGCTAGAATCAGGCACCAGATGTACGACCCAGCCAGTGTGTACAGTGTGAACGGCCAAAGCCGCATGCGAGCCACACCCGCCGGAAACGCGATAAACGTGCGGACCACCGGCAGCAGGCGGCTCGTGAACACTGCCGACGACCCCCAACGTGCGAAGAAGCGCTCGGCGATTTCGAGTTCGTGCGGCGCGATCAGGAGCCACTTGCCGTAGCGCTCGAGGAACCATCGCCCGCCGCTTGCGCCGATGAAGTACGCTACGTACGAACCGAGCAGGCATCCGATCGCGCCCGCGATCGCAACCAGGTGAAGTTCGAAACGTCCTGTCGATACGAGATAGCCGGAGAACGGCATGATCACCTCGCTCGGCAGCGGGATGCATGCGCTTTCGATCGCCATCATCAGCACGACGCCGCCATAGCCGACGGTCGAGATGGTGGTGATTATGAAACCAGAAATTCCCGCGAGTATCTTATCGATCATCTTCGATTATCTGATCTTCGAGTGCCCCAAGATGCGCGCCCAAGCCTGTCATGTGGTGACTGTAGATGCGAGCGGCAACTCGAAAGACTGTGCTGCTCGCGCTGCGGCCTTGGACATAGAATCGAGACTACTGTATTGATGTTGATCACAAGCGACGTGTGCCTGAGTAGGGTCGGCGGCGGCGGAAGAAATCGCTCGGCGCACGCTATCTTTTCGTACAAGGACGAGGTTTGAGTCATGGCGAAGAACACGCTGACCATCACTGATAATCGGACCGGCAAGCAATACGAAATTCCAGTCGAAGAGGGCGATGTGATCCGCGCCTCGGAGCTCCGCCAGATCAGGGTCAAAGACGGTGACTTCGGCCTGATGTCTTACGACCCCGCGTTCGTCAATACCGCGTCATGCCGCAGCCGAATCACGTACATCGACGGTGACGAGGGCATCCTCCAGTACCGCGGCTATCCGATCGAGGAGCTGGCCGAGAAGAGTAACTACCTCGAAACCGCCTATCTGATCGTTAAGGGCGAGCTGCCCGACAAGGATCACTTCGAGCGTTGGGAGCGAAATATCAAGATTCACACGATGGTCCACGAGAACATCAAGAAGTTCATGGAGGGTTTTCGCTACGACGCGCATCCGATGGGGATGCTGGTGTCAACGGTGGGCGCGATGTCCACCTTCTATCCCGAGGCAAACAATATTCACGATCTCGAGTCGCGCCGCCTGCAGACGCGGCGTTTGATCGGCAAGATGCCGACGCTCGCGGCCTTCGCGTATCGGCACAGCCGCGGCCTGCCGTACGTTTATCCGGACAACGAGCTCAGTTACACGGGCAACTTTCTCTCGATGCTGTTCAAGATGACGGAGCTGAAGTACAAGCCGAATCCGATTCTTGAGCGCGCGCTGGATGTCCTATTCATCCTCCACGCAGACCACGAGCAGAATTGTTCGGCCAACGCAATGCGAGCAGTTGGCAGTTCGCAGCCCGACCCGTATTCGGCCACCGCGGCTGCCACGGCTGCACTCTACGGTCCGCTTCATGGCGGAGCCAACGAGGCAGCGATCCGCATGCTGATGAGCGTGGGAACGAAGGACAAGATTCCGGCGCTCATCAATTCGGTCAAGAACGGAGAGCGCAAGATCGACGGCTTCGGCCATCGTGTGTACAAGAACTACGATCCGCGCGCCAAGATCATAAAGAAGCTCGCGTACCAGGTGTTCGAAGTCACCGGCAAAAGCCCGCTGATCGATCTCGCGCTGGAGCTCGAGCGAATCGCACTCGAGGACGAGTACTTCATCAATCGCCGGCTCTATCCGAATGTCGATTTCTATTCGGGCATCATTTACCAGGCGATGGGTTTTCCGATGGAGATGTTCCCGGTGCTGTTCGCGATCGCGCGGACCTCGGGATGGCTTGCGCAATGGGCCGAGATGGTGCGTGATCCCGAGCAGAAGATCGCGCGGCCGCGGCAGGTTTACGTCGGCGAGGCGCGTCGTCACTACACTCCGATGAGTGTGCGGCCAGCACCTACGCAACGCGAGGACGCGGTTAGCGAAGCAATTTAGATTCAGAAGAGGCCTAATCGCTTATTTTAACTCAATCCTTCATTTTTCGCCGTCGAGCATTGGCGATGGTCTTGCATTCCTGCTATTGAGAAATTAATAGCGTCGTATCTGCGACGGATCCCGTACGACCGACGGTAGTTGTTATGGCGGAAAACCGGGATAAACCTAGGGATACTTGCTCATTTCCGGACTTGGAATCCGTGCGGGAGCTGGGCCAACTTGCGGTCAAAACCCAACCAGTGAATCGTCTCAAAGTTCATCAGGGTGGGCGCTCGTCCACGCATCGCCGACGAGACACCGAACCCCTCGACGTACGCGAACTGTTCAACGAACAGCAATCTCGCGATGCGGCTTCATCTCCTAGCGAAACCGAAAGCGGCCATGAAATCCTGGCCTATGTCGGAGGCAAGCCGCTCAGTTGGGAAGACATCGAACGTCTGGCCGACCAGGAGTCCCTACCGGAAGTTTCATCCGAGCAGGCTGGTGCAATCGATCCTGTGAAGTCGCGGCGCATACGCCGCCTCATTCTGCGCGGCGCCATTGCCGCTTCGATCCTCGCGGTCTGCGGTGCCACTTACGCAACCTACGGCGTCCGCTACCTGCGCGCGCATTCGCCCGAGGTCGCGGCTAAGCGCGACATGGCCGCGCGCTCAGTGCAGTCGCTCGAGTTAACCGAGCGCTCGGCGCTCGCTGATCTCCAGCAGCAGCCACAGACCCAGTTCATTCTTCTGCCCGAGGAGCCGGCTTCGGAGTCCCATCGCCTCATCGAGCCTGCTATCGTGGAGAGCGACGTGCGCAACGCCCTTAACAGGCGCGCCTTTCCGGATATCGGCGTTTCGGCGGACGCGCGCGGCGAAGTCTACCTGGCCGGCGTCGTTTACAACATGGATGAAGTGCCGAAGATCAAAAGCATCGCCCGCCATGTCGAAGGCGTTCGAGTCGTCCATTTCCTGCATCCCGATCTTCGCACTCCAAGCGGGCAGGCTTACTTCGGCGCCATTGCGAGCAGCGATCCCAGTGTCTTCGGTGCAAAGGTCGAGGAGGTCATCACCGGCTCGCCTGCCGAGAAGGCCGGCATCAAGCGCGGTGACGTGATCCGGGAGTTCAACAATCAGACCATCCCGGATGCGCACGCGCTCAACGCACAGGTCGCTGCATGCTCGCCCGGCGCGCGCGTCGAAGTGCGCGTTTACCGCGGCGGGACGGACGAAATCCTCGGCGCTCGGCTGTTGGACAACACCGTCCTGGCCGGCAGCTAATCGACTCTCAGGCTCTTTCCGCGTAGCGCGGCTTGCGCTTCTCGAGAAACGCGCGCGCTCCCTCCTCGATATAGCCCGCTCTCACGCATAGCACCTGGTTGCGATCCTCGATCGCGATCGCCTGCTCGAGGCTGCCCGCATCGATCGCCATCGTCACGCAATCTTTGGTCAGTCGAAGACCGAGCGGCGACGTCTCGCACATATCCTGCGCAAGCTTCGCTGCCGCGTTATCGACCTCTGCATCGGGCACCAATTCCGACACGAGGCCGGTCGCGAGCGCGCGTTGCGCGTTGATGAACCTGCCGGTGAGCAACAGCTCGTAGGCGACCGAGCTCCCGACAGCACGCGGCAGGTGATAGCTCACGCCCATGTCACAGGCGCTGAGACCGATACGGATGAACGCGGCGTTGAAACGCGCTGATTCGCCCGCGATGCGCACGTCGCATGCGAGAGCCAGCGCGAAGCCGCCTCCCGCCGCGGGACCGCGAACCGCCGCAATAAAGGGTTGCGGTGCGCGTCGGATCGCGACAACCAGATCGCTCATGCGGCGCTGTGTCTCGAGCGTGCCGGTGGTCGATGAGCCGAGCTGCGTGCCGCCGCGATTCTGCTCCTTCAAGTCAAGCCCGGCGCAGAACGCGCGACCCGCGCCGCGCATCACGACCACACGTGTCTTCGGGTCAGTCGAAAGTCGAGCAAGAAAATCCTCCAGATCGGCAACCATTTGCGCGCTCAGCGCGTTTAGGTTGTGAGGACGATTCAGTGTGAGCCACGCTACCGGACCGTCGTTTCTTACCTCGATTGCTTCGTACGCCATGTTCAAATTCTCCTTCGTCTCAAAACCGGAGCGGATGATACCCGCGATGCGCGTCCAATAAGTTGCGGTATGCGTGAACGATAAGCCATAGGCGGCGATGATAAACAGTCACATAGGCTAGCATTTTGCCTAAAGAAACCCGTATTGACTTATCGTCGGTCACGATAGACCCTGGAAGTAGCACTAAGCATTTATGGACCTAGAATTGTTGTGGTTCGCAAAAGCACACAGAGCGTACAAGCCACTAACGCAGTAGTAGGCGAAGAGATTCTGACCATCGGTGAGTTGTCTGCTCATCTTCGCGTCCATCCAACCACAATCTACCGCCTGCTGCGGGAAGGTCGAATCCCGGGCTTTCGCGTCGGTAGCGCCTGGCGCTTCAGCCGCAGCGCAATTGAGAATTGGGAACGAAGCGGCCCCGACCTTTCCGACCCGGCACCGCCACCACGCGCACGCCGTCCGCGAAGCCGCAAGGCTCGCAAGTAGGCGGACCATCGAGCCAACTGTTTTCAAATCGCTCCGGGGCGGTTACGCTCCCCGTCGAGCACTATCATCATGACACCGGATGCTATCGAGCCCGAGCGCGGCGATCGGGCGCGCACAGCCGAGTACTTTAGCCGCCTCGCCGACACCTACGGCGACGGCGCGTATTATGGCGCGCGCCGAGCAGCCGTCATGCGCGCGATCGCGAGCGAGCTCGAGACCGCCCGCGATGTGCTCGATCTCGGATGCGGCAACGGCGAGTATCTCGGCGAATTCGCGCGGGCCGGCGCATTGACGCTGCTGGTCGGCGCGGACTTGACCTTCGAGATGCTTGCGGCCGCGCGCGCCAAGGTGCCGGCGGCGCGAGTCGTACGCGCCGACGCGAGCGTGATTCCATTTCGCGGCGCGCGTTTCGATCTCGTCTTTTGCAGCCACGTGCTGCAGTTCGTCGGCGACCTCGACCCCGCCCTCGACGAAATCACGCGATGCCTCCGGCCGGGAGGCGTGCTAATCGCGACGCTGCCCGGCGAGAGTATCGTACGCCGCGAAATCGAGGCGATGCTCGGTGCGGAACGCTACGCCGAGTTCGCGCGAGTCGTCTTCCGCCGCCGTGCGCGCCGCGACCGCGCCGGCCGCGAGGAGCGCTTCCGCACGGCCTTCGAGCGATCGAAGCTCGTCTTCACGACACGCCAGGCGCCCTTCACGATCTCATGGCCGGATATCGTCGAGTGGATTCGAATCAGGTGGGTGCCGGTTGTTCCTGAATCCGATCGCGCGGCTATCGAACCGATGCTGGCCGAGATCAGCGCGACCGCGAGCGAGCGAACCTTTTCGATGATCGAGTCGCTCGCAATCGGCCGCAAGAATTAGCGCGGCGCGCCCGCCGTTTGACAAGCGCGCCGTTTACCTAATACCTAAACCCAAGAAAATACTGGCGGAGAGTCTCGCGCCGATGCCGACGAAATATATCCACGTCAAAGGCTACGCGACGCAAATCTGCTATCGCGGCAAAACTACGCTGCCCGATGTCGTTCCCGACTTGTCGCGCGGCCGCAAAATCCTGCTCGTCCATGGCGCCGGCTCCAACGGCCACACCTTCCATCGCCAGGTCGAGGCACTCGGCGAAAAACACAGTCCCGTTGCTCTTGATCTTCCCGGGCACGGCCGCTCGAGCGGCGTCGAAGGCCTGATGAGCGTTGCCGACTATGCCGATTTCATCGCCGCGCTGCTCGATGCGCTGCAGATCGAATCGACCGTCGTGCTCGGCCATTCGATGGGCGGCGCGATCGCGATGGAACTCGCGCTCCGTTATCCGGCGCGCGTCGATGCGCTCGTGCTTAGCTCTACTGCCGCGAAGTTCAATCTCACCGACGAGCGAATCGAGGCGCTGCGCGCCGTGATGATGGGCCGCGCGCCGCAGGCCTTCAACACTGACGGCTACGCGCCGAAGACTCTCAAGCAAAACTTCGACGTGGTGCGCGAGGGCTGGATGGAGCAGATCAAAACCGACCCGCGCGTCAGATACACCGACATCGTCGCCTGCTCGAAAGTTGATTTGCGCGAATCGATTTCGAAAATCGACAAGCCCACGTTCGTTGTTTGCGGCGCCGACGATCAGGGCACCACGGTGGCAGATGCGGAGCTGATCGTCTCGAAGATCAGAGGGGCGAAACTCGAGGTTATCCCCGACGCCGGGCACTACGCGCCGCGCGAGCAGCCCGCGCGCTACATCGCCACGATCGCGCAGTTCCTCGAGAGCCTTCGCTAGGAATCCGACATGAGTCTCAAGCACAAGACCGCGATCGTCGGCGCGTGGGAGCATCCGACGCGCTTCGCGCCTGACAAGTCCGCCTTTCAGATCACCGCCGAAAGCCTGCACGGCGCGCTCGACGACGCCGGCCTCACGCTCAAGGATATCGACGGTATCAGCTCGTCGGGTATGGCCGGCGGGATGGGCATCATCTCGCTCTGCGATTACCTGAACATCGAGCCGAACTTTATTGATTCAACCAGCGTCGGCGGCGCGTCGTTCGTTTTCCACGTGGCGCACGCTGCGGCCGCGATCAACGCGGGACTGTGCAAGGTGTGCGCCGTCGTTTTCGGCTCGACGGTCGCCTCCAGGCCAGCAGGCTTCGGCGGAGGCGGTGCCGATCCGTCCGATCAATACGAGATTCCCTTCGGTCCCACGACCGTCGGCTCGTACGCGATGATCGCGCAGCGCCACATGCACGACTACGGTACGACGCCCGAGCAGCTCGCCGAGATCGCGGTCACGATGCGGCTGCATGCGTCGATGAACCCGGTCGCGAAGTATCGTAACCCGATCACGATCGAAGACGTGCTCGCCTCGCGCATCATCTCGTCGCCCCTGCATCTGCTCGACTGCTGCATCATCAGCGATGGTGGTGGCGCGGTGATCGTGACCTCTGAGGAACGCGCGCGCGATTTGAAAAAGAAGCCGGTCTATCTGCTCGGCGCGGCTGAGACTGCGCGGCACACTTCGGACGGTCATCGCGACTTCCTCGAAACTGCTGCTTTCCAAACAGGCAAGCTCGCCTTCGAGCGCGCTGGCGTGACGCACAAAGATATCGACATGGCGATGATCTACGATTCGTTCACGATCACCGTGCTCGTCACGCTCGAGAACCTTGGCTTCTGCAAGCGCGGCGAGGGCGGAGCTTTCGTACAGGGCGGGCGGCTACGCTACGACGGTGCGTTTCCGATCAACACGGATGGCGGCGGCCTCTCGTCGTGTCATCCGATGATGCGCGGGATGTTCCTCTTGATCGAAGCGACGAAGCAGCTTCGCGGCGAATGCGGTCCGCGCCAGGTGAAAAACTGCCGCACCGCGCTCGTCAACGGCACCGGCGGCGCGCTCGGACAACGTCACTCCGGCGCCACGCTCATTCTGAGCAATCAATAAGCAGGGAGCATCGATCGATGGCTGAAACACCAAAGAAATACTCGAAGCCGCTCCCTCCGATCGACGAGGAAAGCCGACCCTACTGGGAGGCGCTCCAGCGTCACGAGCTTTACATCCAGAAGTGTCGCGACTGCGGCGAGCTGCGCTACTATGCGCGCGCGCAATGCGGCAAGTGCCTCTCGCCGCGGACCGAATGGATTCGATGCTCCGGGCGCGGCAAGGTTTACACCTTCACCGTGACCAATCAGAACAACGTGGCAGGATTTCGCGAATCGCTGCCCTATGTGATGGCCTATGTCCAGCTTGACGAGGGGGTGAAGATGCTCACCAATCTTGTCGACTGCGCGCCCGAACAGGTTAGAATAGACATGCCCGTCGAGGTCGTATACGAGGATGTCACGCCCGAAGTGACGCTCGCGAAATTCCGCCCGGCGAGGTGAGGAAAACCGCCTTTTGAGCACCATCCTTGATTTGCATACTCATAGCGAAGCTTCCGAAGATAGCCGCGCACCGGTAGAGGCCTACCTCAACTGGATCAAGCTGCGTCACGCGGAGCGCCCGCTCGACGGAATCGTCCTGACTGAGCATCGTCAGTTCAATCGCGACGCTGACTATCGCCATCTCGAGGACAAGTTCGGCCAGATGGTGTTGCGCGCGTCGGAGGTCGAAACCAACTACGGACACATGCTGGTCTTCGGCGTCAACGACGACATCGTGAAGCGCTTCGATTTCGCCAACGTGCGGCTCGATGCGCAAACTCTTATCAACGGAGTCGCGGCGATGGGCGGGATCGTCGTGCCGTGTCATCCGGGCCGCCCCAATATCGGTCTCTACGAGCACTATCAGTCGAAGCCGCCGCTCGAGAATATCGTCGCCGTCGAGGCGCTCAATGGCGGCTCGCGCAAGGGCGAAGACGAGCGCAGCGCGGAGTTGATCAGCAAATTCGGCTACGCCGCAACCGGCGGCTCCGACAGCCATCTCGTGAGCCTGATTGGCCTTTGCGCAACGCGCTTTGAGGCTGATATCAAGACGATCGACGACCTGGTGCGGGAGCTGAAGTCGGGCGCATACGAACCCGCGGACTTTCGGCCGCGCCGCAAGCCCGTGCCGCAGGCGGTCGAAGTGGAGACGCGATAACCGGGAGACAAGATACGCGATGGTCGATTTCGATCCCGCAATCATCAACAAGACCTTCGAGACCACCGAGCCTGTCGAGGTCAAGGCCGACTGGATTCAGCACTACTGCAAGGTCGTCGGCGAAACCAATCCGCTCTACGTCGATGAAGATGCGGCGAAGCAGGGTCCATTCGGCGGTATCATTGCGCCGCCCTCGTATGCGGTCACCTTCCGCAATGGCCGGCACTTCTTTGAACACGTGCCGCGTTTCGGGCGCCGCGGCTTTGACGCCGGCAAGGATGTCGAGTTCGTGGCGCCGATTCGGCCGGGCGACAAGATCACGCTCAGCTCTGCGGTCAAGGAGATTTACGAAAAGACCGGTCGCTCAGGCTCGATGGTGTTCGTCGTGATCCGCTCGACGCTCAAGAACCAGAAGGGTGAAGTCGTCGCCCACATCGACCATCGTTTCATGAACCGCCCCTGACGGCCGGCGCCCATCGCGGGAAGACCAGCAATCGTGAAGAACTTCGAACAGATAAATATCGGCGATACGCTCGGCCCGCTCGAACTGACCGTGAGCAAGCAGCAGTGCCGCGACTATGCGCAGATCATGGGCGTCGCCGGTATCGCGGGCCGTTTCACCGACGAAGAAGCGGCCAAGAAAGAGGGCCTGCCGGGAATCATCCTTCCGGGCAACATGAGCCTCGGCTTGCTGGCGAAGCTCGTGACCGATTGGATTGGGCTCGGTAACGCGCGCATGACACGCATCGGCACGACCTATCGCCAGCCGGTGCAGCCCGATCGTCCGATCACGATCCAGGGGTTCATCACCAACACCGACCCGGCTGAGCGCACCGCGGAAATCGAGCTCTGGATCGAAAATGAGGACGCCGAGCGCCTTGTGATCGGCACCGCCACCGTCACGTTCAACAAGTAATCGCGCGGCACATTCAGTCAGCCGCAGCCCATTCCGCGAATGGTGGCCGTGAAGTTTCGCCCGGTGCCTCTCGGTGCATCGCGGCATAGGCGTTCAAGGTTACGATCACGAGCGGCACGACGCCGACGACGATGAACACGACGTCGCCAGGCAACCGCGCCCATTCCACGATCCGCACCATGCTCTCGCTCAAATACCGATGGCTCCGCGCGTGCCAGTAGCCGTGCTGGAGGACATCGTAAAGCTGCATCACGCCGCCTGGAAAAAGGTTGAACACGACCATTGCGGCGAGCCCGATATTCAGGCTCCAGAACGAGAGGCGGAGGTACTTTTCGATTCGCAGCCAGTGCCCGTCGTCCATCACCTCGCGACACGCAAACACGAGAAGCGCGACGCCAAGGAACCCGAACACGCCCATGAACGATGCGTGCCCA
>JASHQJ010000442.1 GCA_030037595.1 Candidatus Binataceae bacterium | reverse complement strand
TGAGTCTCCTCCGGCGTGCAGAAGCCCATCACCGGCTCGACGCCCGCCCGGTTGTACCAACTGCGATCGAAGATCACGACCTCGCCCGCTGCAGGCAGATGCGGTACGTAGCGCTGCACGTACATCTGGGTTTTTTCGCGCTCTGTGGGCGAGGGCAGCGCGACGACCCGAAAGACCCGCGGGCTGACGCGCTCGATGATACGCTTGATAACACCGCCCTTGCCGGCGGCGTCGCGTCCTTCGAAAACGATTACTACCTTTAGTCCCTTGTGCTGCACCCATAGTTGAAGCTTGACCAGCTCGGCCTCGAGCTTCGCTAGTTGTTGCTCGAACTCTTTCCTCTTGAGCTTGGGCTTGGGGCGCGACGATGCCCTCTTCGTCTTGGTGCCGCTTTGTTTCTGCTTGGCCAATCGGAAAATTCTCCGCAGTAGGGTGTTAGAAGTAGCCTTCGGCGCGAAGGCGCTCCATGATGCCGCCGGCGCGGACGATCGCCTGCACGAACTCTGGCATCTTCTTGCCCGAGAGGCTTTTACCGCGAGTGACGCTCGCGACCACGCCGTTAATCGCATCGACGCGCACGATATCGCCTTCAACAACGAGGTCGCGAACGCCCGCGCATTCGATCGCCGGCAGCGCATAGTTGACGCAGTTCCGGTAGAAAAGGCCGTTGATAGTCTCTGCGACGAGCGCGCTGATACCGAGCCGCTTCAGCAGCAGCGAACCCGGCCGGCTCGAGCCGGTGCCGAAGTTGCGCCCGCCGATTATGACGTCGCCCGGCTTTACCTGGTCGAGCCATCCCGGTCGATAGGTCGCGAACACGTGGCGCAGTTGCTCCTCGAGCGGCTTGGCGAAGACCGTCTGCGGCATCATCAGATCGGTGTTGATGTTGTCTTCCGCGAACATCCAGGCGCGGCCCTCGACGACGAGCGGCTCCGAGTCACTCATACCGCCTCTCCAAGATAGGGCGTCGGATCGCAGATGCGGCCTGCGACGGCCGAAGCGGCGACCGTCGCCGACGACGCCATGTAGATGCGCGCGGACGGATGCCCCATCCTGCCTTTGAAGTTGCGCGTGCTGGAGGTGATACAGACCTCGTTTGGGCCGAGCACGCCCATATGGCCCCCGTAGCACGCTCCGCAGGTCGAGTTGGTCACGATCGCGCCAGCTTCGAGGAGAGCCTCGACGTAGCCGCGGCGCACGGCCTCGGTGAGCACGCGCTGCGAAGAGGGAGTCACGATCATGCGCACACCCGGCGCGACCTTACGGCCTTTGACCACTTGGGCGGCGACGCGGAAATCCTCGAGCTTGCCGTTGGCGCATGAGCCGACGAAGGCCTGATCGATTGCTACATCTTCATTGAGCTCGGCGACTGGAATCGTGTTGTGCGGGATGAAGTCCGGCCGGGCTACATAAGGACGCAGCTTCGACAGGTCTATGTCATAGGTCGCGGCATACTCGGCGTCCGAATCGCTATCGGTGGGCTCGAAAGGCTCGTCGGTCACTGATTTAAGATATGCGACGGCTTTGTCGTCGGCCGGGAAGGTTGCGAACTCGGCGCTGAGCTCAGCGCCCATCGTCGATAGCGTGGCGCGATCGTCGAGCGGCAGACCGCTCGCGCCAGGACCTCCGAACTCGAGGTTGTGACCCTCGACGCTGCCCGCGATGGCGGCGAGATGAAGAAAGATATCTTTGCCGAAGACGTTGGCGGCCTTGATGCCGAGGAAGTTGACTCTCACCGTGGGTGCAACCAGGTACCAGGTCTTGCCGGTGCACATGATCTGCAGCATCTCCTGCGGGCCCATGCCCCGCGCGACGCAGTTGAACGCGCCGGAAGCGCAGGTGTGAGAATCGGTGCAGGTGAGAATCTGGCCGGGCAGGGCGATGCCGTTTTCGAGGATAACCTGGTGGCAGATTCCGCCGCGGCCGAGGTCGAAGAATTTCTCGACGCCGAATTCCTTGATGAACTTGCGCGCGATCGATTGGCCCGCGGCGTCGCCGATGGTCGGCGCGGGCACGGCGTGATCCAGGACGACGACGATTTTGCGCGGGTCAACGATCCGCTTGGGCATCGGCGCGCCCGGGCCGAAGGTCAGATCGATTTGGACGATCTTATCGACCTCGCACACGACGATATCTCCCGGGCGCACGCGGCTGCCGCCGCTGTGCCGCGAGAGGATCTTCTCCGCCATCGTCATGCCCATGGTTGATTCTCCGATGGCCGCGCGGGCGCTACGCCGGGCCGCTGTACTTCTTGCCGCGGGCGTCGATTTCCTCGACGCCGAGCAGGTCGATCAGCTCGCCGAATGCGTTCCCTCCCAGCTCGCCCGCGAGCGAACCGGTCTGCTTGAGCTGGGTAAGGGCGTTGCGAGCCGCCTCGTAGTAGGCGATCAGCGTGCCCGAGTAGATCGTCAGCTTGAAGCCGAAGTTGGCAAGCGCGGCGACGGGGCGCAGTTGGCCGTTGTAGAGAAGGGGCAGGTCATTGAGGCGCGTCACGTAATTCTGCAAATCGTCCTGCGTGCGGATACCGTCAACGAAGATGAGGTCGGCGCCGGCCTCGCGGTAGGCATGGGTGCGGCGGACGACGTCTTCCCATCCCTTGACCGCGAGCGCGTCGGTGCGGGCGATAATCACCGTATCGGGGTTGCTGCGCGCGTCGCAGGCGGCGCGGACCTTGGGGACCATCTCGTCAAGCGGGATAACCTGCTTACCAGTTAGAAAGCCGCACCGCTTCGGCCATACCTGGTCCTCGATATGGAGCGCGGCGGCGCCGGCATGCTCGTATTCGCGCACGGTGCGCCAGACATTCGTGGGATTGCCGTAGCCAGTATCGGCATCGCAGATGACCGGAAGCGTAACCGATCGGCTAATTATCCGAGCATTATCAACCATCTCGGACATTGTCAGCAGCCCGAGATCCGGGAAGCCGCGCGACGCCGCCGTGCCGAATCCCGTCATGTAGACGGCCTCGAATCCCACCCGCTCAGCTATCTTCGCCTGCAGGGCGTCATAAACGAACGGCGCGACGACCATGCCCTTGCTCATCGCGTCGCGCAGTTTCCTGGCGGTACTCATTGCCAATCCTCCGTCAGTAGTCCGAATTGCGGGCCGAAACGCGCGGGCGAATCGTCGTGACGCGGAGCCCCTTCGAGGTCCATCCGACGTCGAAGCCGACCACGTCGCCCTCGTCGACAAGATCGATGCCGGGCATCCTGCCGCCGAGCGGCGCGCCGACCACGGTGACGAACGGAAACTCGAAGGCGAATTCGCGCCCGCTATGGGAGCGGACAACGCCGCGACCGCGCGCTCGATCGAGGCGCAGGATCATGCCCTGGTAGAAGTTTCCCGGGAAGCGCTCGCTGTCGTACTCGTCTGCCACTTGCATCGAAGTAGCATCCTGCGGCGCGCCGGAAAAGCCGTTCTCCCCCTAGAGCGGGATGGCGGTCCTGAACAGGATGAATCGCCCGAGCATCTCGCCCACGATCGCCGCCATCATCGCGATATAGAGCAGGCCGGTTGCCGCCATCGTCTGCGGAATCTTGAGCGTCTGCCAGCACATCCAGGTGAGCGCGATCAGCGCGGCCGGGCCGAGCACGATCCGGACCGCGAACAGCTCGAGATGCGAGCTGAGGAGCGTGTCGACCGCATGCGCGCCGAGCGTGCCGCCCCCAAGCCATACCACGCCGATCGCTAGCGCCATCGCGGCGACGTCGAGCGCGAGCACTAGGGCGAGCACGCGGACGAACGTGCGGAGGTAATCGACCGGCATGTCGAGATCGATCAAGTACCAGTGTCCGAAGAGCATCGCTCCGGTTACGAGGCCGAGCACGAGCGACGATACGACGCCGATCAGCGCGTAGGCGGCGATTCCAGCGACGCCGAGACCCGCGGGCCGGAGTGCGACGATACTTGCGATCACGGCGATGAGGCCGGCGGCCAGGCCGAGGGTGTAGCTGCGCGCGCGAAGGTGCTCGTTGTCGTTCCAGAGCGTGCAGAGGTAGATGCTGACGATGACGCAGTAGAGGATCCAGAGGGCGGCGAGGGTCCAGAGTTCGACCGGGCCGGGCGCGACCGGCGCGACCGAGCGCATCGCAAGCAGCGCCAGTCCTACGGCGGTCAGCGCACCGGCGGCGAGGAAAACCGACGCGCTCGATTTATAGAAACCACGCGCGACACGAGCGAACGGCGGAATCGCAAGCGCGAACATCCCACCGAAGGCCAGCTCGCCGAACACCAGAAGAAAGCAGACCGCGAACCGAGTCACGCGCGCATCATAGGCGACGCGGGCCGCTTCCGACAGATACCGCCGCGCCGCTTGCCCTCGACCGACTCAGGATGAATAAAAATTTGGCCTCGGCGCCATGCGCCCTGATAGACAAATCGGGGGAACGCTGGATTATAATCAAGGTTAGCCAGGGGATAGGTACAACAGGTACAACAATGCGTTCATCTAGATTCTTACCCTTCATTGCGATCGGCCTCGCCGTGTGCCTCTCGGCCTGCGGTGCAATCGAGGCTGCGCGTCAAGAACAGGAAGCCAAGCAGCAGGTGTTTGTGAAGCGCGTCGACACTGCGCACGTGTGGGTGACGACTGAGTCGCCGCCGCCCGGCAAGCCCTACCAGGTGCTTGGCCAGTTGAGCTACACGGAGCCCTTCTCACCCGATGCGATCGATGAGAGCAATATCACCAGCAAGCTGAAGCAGATGGGGTTGGCGAAATGGCCGGATACGATCGACGCGGTGGTGAAGGTCAACGATAGCGTATCGAATGACGGCTCGCAGGTGACAGTCACGGGTGAGGCGATTCAGTACGACCAGTCGGTCGATCGCAACGCTCTACACCACATGAACGAAGGTTTGGTCGCTTCGCCCAGCGGCAACCAGTAGTCATTCAGTTTGGCGGGAGACTTCGGGCCGGTGCGTTCGGACAAAGGTCCGGATCCACCCGCTTAGGTGTCAGCCGCAGAGGTTCGGAGGGGTTCAGGCGAGCAGCGAATCGAGTTTGCCCGCGTCGTTGAGGGCCTTCAGCTCGTCGTAGCCGCCGACGATCTTGTCGTTGATGAAAATTTCGGGCACCGTGCGGCGGCCGCCCGACAGCTCGACCATCTTCGCACGCAACGCCTCGTCGTTGGTCACATCGATTTCGTTGAACGCGACGCCTTTGCTCTTCAGCAGCGACTTTGCGCGCACACAGTACGGGCAATAGGTGGTGGTGTAGACATCAACTTTGGCCACGCGGATCCCTCCTCGCATTTTCCGAATCTAACCATTCGCCACAATCGATGCATCTGTGGTCAACGCACGTCCGAGTACATCCGGACGAGCCGTGCCGGCGACACTCCCGCAAGATAAAGCAGCCGAATCGTCCACATTTTTAGAATCGTGCGAGCGAACCCCTGCCGACGCCATCGCCGCGCCGAGGTCACGACCCGCGAATGGAGGCACGCTATGGGTCCGGCGCGCTTGAGCCGCCGCGTAAAATCGAGGTCCTCGCAGAGTGCGATATCGGGGAAGCCGTCGAGCTGCTCGAACACTTTCCGCCGGACGAAAATTGCCTGGTCTCCGGTGCCTGTTCGGCTAAGGCGCGAGCGGATACTTATGAACGCGCCGATAAGCCGGCAGATAGGCGTCTGCTCGTCGAGCTCCAGATCGAATCGGCCGCCGACTATCTGCGGATTGGCGAGCGCCGCGGCCATTGCGTCAGCAAAGTCACGGGGCACAATCGAATCGGCGTGAACGAACGCGAGCGT
>JASHQJ010000441.1 GCA_030037595.1 Candidatus Binataceae bacterium | reverse complement strand
AACAACGTATCGCCACCGATTGGCGGAACCTCCGTGAGATAAAGGATGGACCCCATCGGCGGCTCTTCGTCACACGACACGTCAGAATGCCAAGTTTCGCCGGCAATCCGCGTGGATGTTTCGTCGGCCTTGATGACAATCACTTCCGGATGGTCCGCCAAGACTCCCAGCGGAGCGGGATGGATGTGAAGTCTCCCGAATCTTATGGCGAATGCCTTCTGCTGATCCGGGTTCAGCTCTTGGTCGCGGAAAAATAACACCTGATGTACCAAGAGAGCGGTTCGGATCGCTTCGAATTCCTCAGAAGAGATTCCCGATGCCAAATCGATTCCGCTGACCTCGGCGCCGAGCGCAGACGAGAGCCTTTTGATGGAAACGGTCTCTATAGACATGATGGCAGACTATCCTAGAAGTCGAACTTCAGGTCACTCTATTCTGAAGCCGTTGACACTACAAAGTTTTAGTCTACTAATTTGATAGATTCAATTATATAAAGTGCGTCGTTGAATTGGAAGGGAAAGAAGTCGTTCGGGCTGGTCTCAATTGCGCTGGGACTACTTCTATCCACCGGCATCGCGGCCGCGGGTGACGTCGACAGGGTAGCCAACTGCGTCGCGGCTTCTGACGGGGTGACCACCCGTCGCCGGAACTCCGGAAATCGACTCAATGGAGAACAGACGACCTCTTCGGACGGCCAAGAATCGTCAAAGACTTCTGCGACCAAATACGAGCTCGTCAGTTCGAAGAAGACCGATACCCGAGCCAACCGGGCTGGGGCAGAATCATTCCAGCCTATGCTTCAGAACTGTTTTGATCTGGATTGACGAGCTGCTTGCGAATCACGTCACTCACCCGTACATGAAAATCATGAACTCGGATCTAGCAGCTTCTCCGCGTCGCCACTTGTGCGCCCTACTAATCGCGTTCGCCTATCTTCTCGCGCCGCATTGCTTATTTGCGCAATACCCCGCACACCCTAACATCGAACCTGCGATTTCTGCGCGCGACCTCTCGGCGCTGGATAGGGCTCTCTCCGACGATTCATTTCAAGGTCGGAGTCCCGGAACGGTGGCGGGGGAAGCTGCCGCCGCCTGGATTGCGGATGAAATGAAGCTCATCGGACTGCGGCCCGGAAATAAGGATAGTTTCTTCCAATTTGTGCATGCGGTGACGATTACTCTTCAGCCAAGTAAATCATCCTTCACGATCCAGACACCCCGCGGCCCCTTCGCCCCCAAGTTTGCCAATCAGGTTGTCTATTGGACACCGCGGTTTGCGAGCAACACTGTCGAAATCAGCAATTCGCCACTAATCTTTGTCGGCTATGGAGTCGTCGCACCTGAGTACGGCTGGAACGACTACGCTGGTGTTGATGTGAAGGGAAAGACGGTCGTCGTTCTAATCAACGATCCTGGAAACGAGGATCCGCGACCTGATCCAAAATTCTTCAAAGGAAAAGCGATGACCTATTATGGCCGCTGGACGTATAAGTTCGAAGAAGCGGCGCGTCATGGTGCGGCGGCGGCCCTCATCGTACACGAAACTGGGCCGGCGGCGTACGGATGGCAGGTAGTTCAAAACTCGAACTCTGGGCCGAGATCATGGCTTAGCACCACAGACAAAAACACTGGCAAAGTTCCGATACAAGGTTGGATTACACTAGAAACAGCGCGCGAACTCTTCAAACACTCAGGCCTCGATTACGATCGCCTCAAGGCAGCAGCGAATAGGCGCGGATTTGTTCCAATTCGCTTCCCGGGCGTTACCCTCAGCGCAGAGGCGAACTCCACCATCACTTTTATGACCACTCGCAACGTAATCGGAGAAATACGCGGCAGCAAGCGGCCCAATGAATACGTTCTCTACACTGCACATTGGGATCACTTGGGGGTAAAAGCGGACCCGTCAGGGGCGGAGAAAACTTACAACGGTGCCGTCGACAATGCTCTCGGCGTTTCCGGCATTCTTGAACTCGCCGAGGCTTTCACCCATAGCAAAGACCCGCCGCAGCGCTCCGTCGCATTTATCTGTTGGACCATGGAGGAACAAGCGCTACTCGGCTCGGAGTACTTTGCCGAGCATCCCTTATGGCCGCTCAATCGAATCGTCGGCGGCATCAACCTGGATGCAAACCTGCCAGAGGGACGCGCACGCGATCTAGCAATAGTCGGCCGAGGTTCATCGGAACTCGAGGACCTGCTGGCGAAAGTTCTTAAGGGGCAGAACAGAATTCTTGGTGACGATCCTGAACCGGAAAAGGGTCACTTCTACCGCTCAGATCACTTCAGTCTCGCCAAAGTAGGAGTGCCGATGCTCTCACCGGTCGGTGGACACGATCTGATTAATGGTGGTACGGCTGCCGGACAAGCAGTTAGCGATGACTATCGTGATCACCGCTACCACCAGCCAAGTGATGTATGGAATCCGAACTGGGACTTATCAGGGCCGATCGAAGATCTTGAGGCTTACTACGAATTCGGCCGTGAGTTGGCGGAAAGTACTGCATGGCCGGACTGGTACCGAGATGACGAATTCCGCGCAACTCGCGATAAATCGATGGGGACGCAGTAGAAAACCGTTGATCCTGCTTCACGCCGGAAACTGATTCCCAGAAGCTAAAGCCGAAATAAACCTACGTAACGAAGGACGACAAAGAAAGCGTGAAAATCGGTAAAACTCGTCATGAAAGTTGAGGAGAGACGGATCATTCTGGGAGGGAGCTCTAAGGGCCGAGTTTGGGACCCGGCCCTCCGAGGGGCCATACTCGAATCACGTGAAACTCTAAATGTTTTTGTTTAGTTTATTGAATTAGTGGAATAAATTGGCCAAAGCCTAACAGAAAAGCGACTGCTTGCCAGTTGAGCTACGCAAGAAACGACCGAGCGGAACGCCACACGTATTTTGGGCTCTTTTTCTGGCTCGTCCGGGCATTTCTCTTGCTTCTATCATCTGAGCGACTCGTGGAGGCCTTGAAAAATGTTTGAAGACGAGACGATCCGAATTGCTTGTCCCTGTTGCGGATTCAAAAACCAATTCCTCGTCAAAGAATTCGAGGGCGCCAGCGAGTTGAGCACTCAGTGCGAGGGCTGCAAAGCGGGTCTAAAGATCGAAGCGTATGGCTTCAGAGAACGCCTCGATCGGATTGCTGGCGAGCTCGAAGCCATGCGATTCCCGATCCGGGAACGGCGAGAAAAGAGCGCGATACGCGCCGGCGCGATCGACTTTCAAATCTAGAATTCTCGACGTGAGCGAAACCGGCAGTAGGTTAACCTCTTTCGCCCTGCAAGCGTAGAGTTCTCCCTCCCAACGAAAAGCATAAACGGCTCCCGTACCAGACATTGGCCGGCGGAAGCACACAGTTGCGACAGGCAATTTAATCTAGTAAATCAATCGATTAAATTATATCCATGGCTTTGGCGCTCAAAACACGCCTCTCCCTCTTTGATTCCTTGTCGGTCGTGGCTGGTACCACAATCGGCTCCGGAATCTTCATCGTATCCGCCGGAATCGCACGCGAAGTCCATTCTGCCGCGCTCCTTCTGCTGGTCTGGATCGCCGCCTTTTTCATGAGCCTCACAGGCGCTCTTACGATCGCAGAACTCGCTGCGATGATGCCTGCTACCGGAGGCCAGTACGTGTTCCTCCGTGAATCTTACGGTGGCATGTGCGCCTTTCTTTTTGGCTGGACGATCATAGCGGTTGTGCACACCGGGTCCGTTGCGGCAGTCTCTATAGTCTTCGCCAAGTATCTCGCGGTACTTATTCCAGCAATTCACTCCCAGTGGCACCTCGGCTTCGCGACGGTAACGGGCGAGCGACTGGTCGCCATTGCCCTGGTTACGTCGCTGACGTGGGCCAATGTTCGCGGCCTACATGCAGGACGAGCGGTGCAGAACTTCTTTACCGTTGCCAAAATCTCAGCGTTGCTGCTGATCGTTACGTTTGCGCTGCTGGTTTTTCCGAACCACGCGCCACTGGTAGCGAACTTCGGCAGTTGGGAAAACTTCCTCGGGCATGGTGGACGATCAATCCGGATCCTGCCCGCATTTGGCGCCGCGATGATCGGCGCGATGTTCTCGCTGGGCGGATCGGAGAATCTTATTGCGCTGGGCGGTGAAGTTCGAAATCCAGGCCGCTCTCTGCCGGTCGCGTTAATCATCGGGGCGGGATTGGTGATACTTCTCTATCTCTCCATCAACTTAGCGTATCTCGCACAACTTCCTGCTGTCGGCAATCCGACAGCTCACGACGTTTTTGGGCGAGGAATATCTGCTGCTCAGTCGGATCGCGTCGCAGCTGCTTCGATGCAGGTAATGTGGGGATCAACCGGCGCTGCGCTCACTTCAATTCTCGTTATGATTTCCACTTTGGGTTGCCTTAACGGACTTATTCTCGGCGGTGCACGCGTGATGTACGCGATGGCGCATGACCGGGCTTTCTTCCGGATAGCCACTCGACTCAACGGTGCGTCGGTACCTGGCTTTGCGCTCGCAATTCAGGCTTTTTGGGGCAGTGTGCTCATTCTATCAGGTGACTTCAGCGACCTGCTCAACTACATGGGCGGAGCGGGTTCGCTGTTCGGTGTGCTTGGAATTGCGGCGGTTTTCGTGATGCGAATCAAACATCCAAACGCGCTAAGACCATATCGTGTCTGGGGTTATCCCTGGGTTCCGGTCCTCCATCTGCTCGGTTCGTTGTGGATCTTCGTAGATCTTCTGATCGTGAAGACCAGGTATAGCGTCCTGGGCCTCCTGATTGTCTCTTGCGCGATCCCGGTTTACCTTTGGCGGCAGAAGCGAATCGGGAGGTTCGAGACAGCCCCCGCTGCGCTTGCGTTTTCTTCTGCGCTGTCGACTTCCGCTAGTTCCGAGACGTCGTAGATCTGTCGGGTCTTGTAGGCAATAAGGAGAAGAGTATGAGCGGTCGCCAACTGCACCTTGGAGCCTTTATGCGGCCAGTGAGCATTCACACGGCGGCTTGGCGATATCCAGGAGCGTTCCCTGATGCCAATTTTAATTTCAAGCATCTCGCGCGCTTCGCCCAGACGCTGGAGCGTGGCAAGTTCGACGCCTTCTTCATGGCGGATCACCTGGCCGTGCTCAATATGCCGATTCAAGCGCTGAAGCGCAGTGCAACCGTGACTTCATTCGATCCGCTGACCTTGCTTCCCGCGCTTGCGGTGCTGACAAAGCACATCGGTCTGATCGCAACCGCGTCGACGACTTACAACGAGCCCTACCATATCGCGCGGAAGTTCGCGTCGTTGGACCACATCAGCGGCGGGCGCGCCGGATGGAACGTGGTAACTTCCGGCAATCCTGACGAAGCTATGAATTTTGGGCTTGAGGAGCATTTGGAGCACGCGACGCGCTATCGGCGTGCACGGGAGTTCTTCGACGTTGTAACGGGTCTGTGGGATAGCTGGACCGACGATGCCTTTATTCGCGACGTGGAGTCAGGCGCCTATTTCGATCCGGAAAAACTCCATGTTCTGAACCACGCAGGAGAGTTTCTGAAAGTGCGGGGTCCCCTGAACATCGCAAGACCTGTTCAGGGCTGGCCGGTGATCGTTCAGGCTGGCGCATCGGATGCGGGTCGTCAGCTCGCGGCCGAAACCGCAGAGGTGATTTTTGGTGCTGGTTCGAACCTTGCGGACGCGCGCGCATTCTATTCGGACGTCAAGGGACGTATGGAATCACTCGGGCGGCCCCGCGACCGGCTCAAAGTCCTGCCGGGTGCGTTCGTAGTCGTCGGTGATAC
>JASHQJ010000440.1 GCA_030037595.1 Candidatus Binataceae bacterium | reverse complement strand
TTCACCGTCACCTACTACGAGGGCAAGGGCAAGAAAAAGAAGGAAGTGTTCTCCGAAGTGCACGTCCCGATAGCGACACCGCTGGAATTCACGAACTTCGCGCGGCCCGTGCTCCCCTTCGTCCCCGGCGAGGAGCGAAGCTTCGGCTTCCGCCTGACGGCGCCGCCCGATGTCCAGCAGAAGGCGACGCCCGATCTGAACGTGACGTCGATCACATTCACGCAGTCGACCGCGCCGCTGCCGAAGGCGCCTGCGCCGTCGCCTTCGCCGGGCGCGTCACCGGGAGCATCGCCTGCCGCTGGTGGTTCGCCGGCAGCAGCCGGCTCGACCGCTGCCGCGGCCTCGCCGGCATCTGCGGCATCCGCGGCGCACTGACGCACGCCGCGTGACCCGCACCGCACCGCGCCCGCCGCTTCACTCCGGCGCTGGGCGCGCTTCGGCTATGATGGACTCGCGCCGCATCGCGGCGCGCGCTCTTCGATGGCGAACTCGCTCACGATCGCGATCCCGACTCACAATCGCGCGGCAGCCCTGGCGGCCACGCTCGAGAGCGTGGCCGCGCAGCGGCTCCCCACGGATGTTGATGCCGAGTGCCTCGTCATCGACAACGTTTCTACCGATGACACCGCGGCTGTGGTCGAGCGAATCGGCACCAGCGCGCCGATTCGCATGCGCCGCGTCCTCGAGTCGCGCCTTGGCTCCAGCTGCGCCCGCAACCGCGCCTTCAATGAGAGCCGCGCCGATTTCATTTTCTTCATCGATGACGACGCGATTGCGGAGCCGGATTGGGCGGCCGAGCTGCTCGCGGCGCTCGAGTCCCGAAATCTCGACGCCGCCTGCGGGATGGTGCTGCCGCGATGGCTTCGGGAGCCGCCCGAGTGGCTCGGCCCAAGTCTCTGGGTCAAGCTCGCGGTTCACGATCGGAGCGCGATCGAACGCGAAGCGCCCCAGGATGCGGAGGTTCTCGCGAACTACTTCAGCGCCAACATGGGAATCCGCCGCGCCGCGGTCGAGCGCTTTGGCCGCTTTCGCGAGGACCTTGGCGTCGTCGGCGGGAATCCGATTTCGGGCGAGGATACCGAGCTTTACGCGCGTATCATCGCGGCGGGCGGCCGGATGGGCTTTGCGCCGCGCGCGATCGTGCATCACATGATTCCGCCTGCGCGGATGAATCCCGTCTACCTGCTGCGCAAGAGTTTCGCTTACGGAATCGGCAGCGCCATCACCGGCGGCCGTAGTCATAATCATCTCGACAAGCTCGTGAGAAATCTGATCAGGATGATGGCGGCGGCCATCCGCAACGATCGCGAGCGTGCGCTCTATCACTTGGTAGAATGCGCGAACTATTTCGGCTACTGGCGCGGGCGCATGATGCTTCGGCAAAATGGCGCCGCTACTTCAAGAACTTGAGCATCCCGCGAGCGAGGATCTTCGCCAGATACGGAATCAGCTCCATCGTTTCGAGCTCGGCCGGCGTCGCCCATCGCGACTCGACGTGCTCGCCCGCGCTGAGCGCGATCTTCTGGAACACCGTCAACCGGCACGCGTAAATCGCCTGCAGGTACGGCTCCGCGTTCATCACGTTGATGCCGAGAAAATCCGTGATCGCTGTATCGAGCGCGGTCTCCTCCTTGATTTCGCGCAGCAGGCACTCCTCAGCAGATTCGGCGAGCGCCAGATGCCCGCCCGGCAGGTCCCAGCTCCCAGGCTTGTACGGCATCTCGGGCGCGCGCCGGAGCACCAGCATCCGCGCGCGATTCACGATCACGCCGTGCACGCCGACATAGAACTGCTGCTCAGCCATCTTCGTTTTCTCGCTCGCTCTCAAAGGTAACGAGCGCAAGTCGCGGACGCTAGCCACCGCTTGGCCATCGCCCGGTGTGCGGACTACGATCGCGCGCCGGGGAGGAGTTATGGAAAAGGCCGACTTCTTTCGCAACGCGCGGCGCGATTTGACCGGGCCGCTGCACGGCGTCCGCGTCCTCGACGTGACCACCAGTTGGGCGGGTCCGATGTGCGCCTGCATCCTCGCCGACCTGGGAGCCGACGTGATCAAAATCGAAGCGCCGACCGGCGAGGTCGTGCGTCGGCTTCCTCCGATGCTGCCGGGGACGAATCCGCCCGTCTCGTTCGCGCAGGCGACCGTCAACCGCAACAAGCGAAGCCTGACGCTCGAACTGAGGACTCCCGCGGGCCGCGACATCTTCATGAAGCTCGCCGCTACGGCCGATATCATGGTGCAGAACTTTCGCCCCGGCACTTTCGACAAGTGGGGCATCGGCTACGAGGCGGTGCGCGAGGTGAAGCCCGACATCATCTACGTGTCGGTCAGCGGCTACGGTCAGTACGGCGCGATTCACGATCGCGTCGCCTACGATCCACTCGCGCAGGCGATGAGCGGGTTCATGTCGCTGAACGGCGAGCCGGACGGCGGTCCGATGAAAGCGCCGACCTATCTGTGCGATGACCTCGGCGGATTGCATGGCGCAATCGGCGCGCTCGCCGCGCTTCGCCATCGCGATCAAACCGGAGAGGGCCAGCATATAGATGTTGCGATGCTCGATGCGATGCTGTTCCAGTCGAACGGTTATCTCACGCTCGGCGCGCTCGACCTGCCGCTCGATCGTCTCGGCAACCAGTTTTACTTCTCGGTGCCGACCAACACCTTTCGATGCCGCGACGGAGTGGTGATGGCGGGTGTGTTGCTCGATACGCACTGGAAGGTGCTGGCGAAGATGCTCGGTCATCCGGAGCTTGCCGACGACGAAGGTTTCGCGACGATTCCGGGCCGGATGGGCAATCGCGAGCGATGCAATCAGCTCTGGGCCGAATGGTTCCGAGAGCGCACTGTTGACGAAGCGGTGGCGGAGTGCGAGCGGCAGAGCCTTCCTTGCGCCAAGGTACGCTCTTACAACGAGGCGGCACGCGATCCCAACACAAGAGAGCGCGACATGCTACTCGATGTGCCGCAGCAGGATGGCACGCGCGCGCCAATCACGGCGCCGCCGGTCAAGTTCTCGCGCACGCCGACAACGATTCGCAGCGGCGCACCGGCTCTGGGAGCCCACACCGACGAAGT
>JASHQJ010000439.1 GCA_030037595.1 Candidatus Binataceae bacterium | reverse complement strand
CCTGCGTCGACAATTCACATCAGGGCGCAGCCTCATCCAAAAGCCTGTATCGATCTGCGGCCTGCCTTTTCTTAGCGTTTGCTTCGCGAATTACCTGAAGACGCGCAATCAAATCCTTGGCTTTTTGAAGATCGCCCATGTTTCTCCGCGCCAGAATCTCCTGGTAAAGGGCAGATTCGTCGTTTGGATCTTGAGCGAGAGCACCCTCGGCCTCCGCAATGGCGAGATCGAAGTTATGCGACTTCACATAAAGCATCGCGAGCAGGTCGTGAGCTGGTGTGTAGGAGGGATCCAGCCGTATCGAGTTCTTCGCAGCGACAACGGCTTTCTGCCCCTTCACTGTGCCTGGGTCGGGATATGCTTGAGCGAGTTGTTCTGCCAGCAGATACTGCAGGAAGGCATCGTTTGGATGGAGACGAGCTTCAGTTCGGAAAAACTCAAGCGACTGAGCTGCACCTTCATGCTCCTGAGTTTGCAACATTCCTAATGCATCCGCCACATACGAAAGCTTCGGGTCTAACTGATGCGCGTGTTCAAAATCAGCGAAAGCAAGATCGTTGTTTCCGAGCTGAACCTCGAGTACCCCACGTGCAATGAACAAAGGTGCAGAATCGGGAAGCTGGGTAATCCCACTGTCCAACATGTCAATCCCGACCTGGAACGACCTGTGCGTAAACGCGATATTCGCGAAATCAAGATAATCTCCGAGATCTTTGGGTTCCAAAACGATTGCTGAGCGAAGAAGAGCGACCGCATGAGGGGTATCTCCCTGCTCCTCGCAGATCCTGGATGCCAGCTCTAACGCGGGAATATAGCTGCTCGATATGAGCGGCTCAAGCGTCTGCAAAGCGTCGTCGTCGGAGTGGGTTCTCCACTGCAGAAGCGCAACGTCGTACTGAATTGCCCTGGTTGGAGTGGAGTGCGACATCTCGAGATAAGCCGCGAGCGCCTCTCTAAAATTGCCCTTTTGGACGAGGCAATCTCCAAATCCCTGCATTAACTGAGGGTGAGATGCAAAAAGGGGCCTGCTTGCCTCAAACTCCGGCAAAGCTGCACTGCACTCGTTCTTGCTTCGATAGAACGAAGCAAGCATCGCATGGGCGGTGAGGTTGCTGGGGTTTACTGCGAGGATTCTTCTTAATAACCTAGGCGCCGCCGGGTCGCTCCGGCTGTATTCAATCTCTGCCGCGCCCTCCAACGCCGGTACGTAACGCGGGCAAAGCGCAATCGCCTTTGTGAACCCGGTAAGAGCCGCATTGATATGATCCAATCGCGTGAGGGCAATTGCTCGCAGAGAGAGGATAGCGCAATTGTTCGGATCCTTGGCCAGGATCTCATCTGCCTCCAATAAAGCACCAGCATTGTCGGATTGCTGAAGGAGAGCGCTGATTTTCGCAATCTCCGGATTGTTGTCCTGAGCTGGAAGGGTCTGGAGAGTACTGAACAGGATTACAGGCAGAAGCGCTGCCGCCAGTGCGGGTCTCAGTTCACTCAAACTGGTAAACCGAATCATTCCTTGTCCTACAGGTGAAATCAATGCGGAGCCCTTCTCGCCAACTCAGCAGCATTCTGAGGAAACGCATCCCGATCGAACGTATTCAAGAGTATCTCGCTGTTGATATCGAATTGCCGGACAGTCAAAAAGTTGCCAACCAGCCCCCGTCCACGAAGATTACTTGGCCAGTAATGAAATCTGCGGCGGCGCTGGCGAGAAAGACAACCGGCCATGCGATGTCTTCGGGTGTTCCCCATCGGCCAAGTGGGCAACGCCCCTTCACCCAGTTATCAAAGGCAGGGTCAGCCATAAGCGATTTATTCAAATCCGTGTCGATGTAACCCGGCGCCACAGCGTTCACAAGGATCCCGTATTGCGCCCATTCCACTGCAAGAGCTTTGGTAAGCTGACCCACCGCACCTTTGGATGCAGTGTAAGGAGAAACACCAGGCCTTGCGGCAGCCGTCATGAGTGAGGCGATGTTGATAATTCTTCCCTTTTTCCCTTCTCGTATGCGTACGCGTGCGAAGGCGCGGGAGAGCTCGAAGACTGCCGTCAGATTCAGAGCTAGGACCGAGTTCCAATCTTGAAGAGACAGGTCAGTGGCGGCCCCGCGACGATTGATGCCAGCAGAGTTCACCAAGATATCCGGAGAGCCCGAGGACTTGCAAAGCTCCTCAAACCAAGCAGAGATCCCGTCCACCTGTTGCAGATCGAAGTCTCTCGTGTATACAGAAGTGGATAGGTTTTGCAGCTCTTGAGAGGCTCGATCAAGTTCAGAGCGATCGCGCCCGGCCAGAATCACAGCCGCACCGGACTCTGCCATCGCGCGCGCCACGCCAAGGCCGATCCCACGGGTTGCTCCGGTTACGAGAGCAGTTCTACCAGCTAAGCCGAACGGTCCCATCTTTTTCTCGCAGAGGCAGAATCAATGCCTTACAGACTTCACCAGAACGGAATTGCTCGAATGCGGTTGTTACGTCTCGCAGCGAATAGGCATGAGTTACAATGCGCTCGAGCGGGAGTTGCAATGCAAGAGTGATTGCAGCCTCAAAGTCCTCGCGCTTGTAGACTCTGGAGCCCAGAATCTCAATTTCCCTGAAATTGAGTGCCTGCAGATCGATCTCGACCGGTCTCTTGTACACGCCTAGGTTGACGATTACGCCTCTCGAGCGCGCCAGCGAAGTCATTTCTTTTGCCGAAGAAGGATGGCCAGCGCAATCGAAGATAAGGTCGGCGCCGTTCTGGTTGGACAGTTCCATCACCATCTGCCACAATGCGTTGCCCGCCTTGAGAGCGCGAAGTCCAAAACTCTTAGCAAGCTCGATTCGAGCAGGCAAGATGTCACTGATGATGACGTGCGGCACGCCCCTTGCGCGAGCGACAAGTGCCGTAAGCAATCCAATGGGGCCGGCGCCGAGCACGACTACGATCTCCACATCCTGGAGGGACGTCCTTGAGACGCCGTGCACTGCTACCGCCAAGGGCTCGATCAATGCCCCGATTTGAGCTGACATGCCATCGGGGAGCTTGATGAGAGCAGAGACAGGGAGCTTCACAAATTGAGCCATTCCGCCGTCCATGTCGAAGCCAAAGAGACGCAGGTCCCGACAGACGTGGGGATTTCCATGAGTGCAGGCATAGCAATGCTGGCAAGAAATGAGAGGATAGATTGTTACTCGATCTCCAATTGCCATTTCTGCGGAAGAGCTCTTGAGCTGGACGACTCGTCCGGAAAGCTCATGCCCAAGAGTGAGAGGCGCCTTTGCCCGCGGATGAGTTCCTGCCACAATGTTGATGTCTGAGCCGCAAAACCCGCATGCCTCGACTTCGATCAAAGCTTCCTCGTCGCCGATCTCAGGAAGCAAGACCTCCGCCGGTTCGATTCGATCCGGCCCCATGTAGCGCGCCGCAATCATAGTTTTCATCTCATTCTTCCTCTTTTCTATTGCGCCGTGAATCCCCCGTCCATCATCAGAACAGAGCCCGTAAAGAAGCTTGCGAGGTCGGTCGCCATGTAAGCGTAGAAGCCGGCAACCTCCTGAGCAGAGGCAATGCGGCCAACCGGGTGCGCGTTTCGCAACATGGCCCAGTAGGCGTCAGCATTTCCCGATGCCTCAGCTGATTTATAGACAATGGGCGTATCGACAGTCCCGCAGGCTATGGTATTTACACGAATCCCGTACTTCGCGTACTCGATTGCCATCTGCCGTGTCATCTGGTGCAGAGCCCCCTTTGACGGCGCATAGGCACCCTGAGTGGGAATACCGACCTCTCCGGAGATCGATCCGCTAATGAGAATGAGTCCTCTGCCCTGGTGAATCATCTGTGGGATCACATGCCGTGCTGCCCAGTAGAGGCTCTTCACGTTTGAATTCATTACCCCATCCCATTCCTCGGGCGTGTGCAAGTGAAGCGGCTTAACAACGCTGATGGCAGCATTGCTGATCAAAACATCGAGACGGCCAAAGCGCTCGACCGCCGCCTTGGTGAATTCGATCGCGGTTTGTTCCTCACCGACATCTCCGTTGACAATGACAAGCTTGCCGAGGAAGGAGCGCTGAATTTCCTGGAGTTCCTCCGGGATCTCCTTCCTGCGGAAGACTGCGACAATCCCGGTTGCATCGCATTCGAGGTAGGTCCTTGTGATTGCCAAGCCGATGCCGGAGGATGCGCCGGTGACGACCGCGACCTTATCTTTGAGCGAAATTTCCATATACCCTCGCGTTGGATTTCAAATTCGTTCTGAACCAAATTCCACCTAAGCTCGCTGATAAATCCATGGCTGGTAATACCTCATAAGAACAAAGGAGGCATCAGAACCGGCCCGCTCCAGAGCGACGCGCATCATGTCCGGTGAGCCAACATTGTTAATCATCATGTCGTAATGGCAGGGCACGACGACCCGTGGACGCAGCACTTTCACGATCGCAGCAGCCTCCAAAGCAGATAAATTGTGAAATCCTCCATTGATGCAGATTGCGCATACATCGACGTCTTTCGGTAACAGTGTTGCAAGGGTCTCAGCAAAAGCAGTGTCCCCTGTGTTGTAGAACGTTAGCTGGTTGGCAAAGCGCAGGAGCACCCCGATGTGATTCAGATCCGTAGCGTCGGTCGGTAACGCAAAGGTGCCAAGAACACTCACGGACTCATCAAGCTCAAAGGTTTCGCCAGGATGCACGATTTTGCACTTCGAAGGGTCGACTCCGCACTGCTTGTACACGCGGATTGAGTCAAACGGTCCCAGGAATGTGGTGGCGTTGTTCTTCCGGACTCGGCGAATGGTCTCCGGATCAGCATGGTCTTGGTGTGAATGCGTGGTCATGAACACGTCGACATCGAGATCCTCAGGTTCAATGAATATGGGCAGCTGACGGTCCAGCCGATACGGCCAGTGCGAGACAGTGGATCCACAGCTGTTGGTGAGGTATAAATCGATTCCAATGAGGGGGCTTCCGGAAGCCTTTACAATGAAGCCATTTTGCCCGAGGAACCAGAGCGCGAATGCATCGGCGGGGACCTGAAATTGGCGGATGTTCTCCATGAACTCTTTACTATCCAATAGTTTAGGGACTACAAGCTGGATGCGGGCGGTCGAGTCAAAGGGGTCGTTCCGCGTGAAAACATAAGGTTCAATTGGAGTTGCTCGCGCGGGAACGACCCGACTATCTGTGCTGCTCGACATGCAGAAAATTATAGATTATCTTTTAAGGGATGCAAGCACTTATCCTTGATGCCCCCAAACAGTTGCGGCTGGTCGAGTTTCCCGAGCCCGAGGTTGGCGCGCAAGATGTCCTCATCCAGGTCAAGGCGTGCGGAATCTGCGGCAGTGACGTGCACGGTTATGACGGTAGCACAGGCCGCCGGATTCCTCCCCTCGTTATGGGCCATGAAGCGGCTGGTGAAGTCGTAAAGGTCGGGCCAGCTGTCCGCTCTTTTAAGCCAGGAGACCGCGTCACTTTTGATTCCACGATCTCATGCCGCGCTTGCCAGTTCTGCCTCAGGGGAGAAGTAAACCTGTGCGATTCGCGCCAAGTACTCGGAGTTTCCTGCGTAGACTATCGCCGGCACGGAGCGTTTGCGGATTTCGTCGCTGTCCCAGAGCACATTGTGTACACATTGCCGGCCAGCTTTCCGTATGAGAGAGCGGCACTCATAGAAGCCGTCTCGATCGGAATGCACTCAGTTAAGATCTCTGGCATTGCTCCCGGAAGTGCTGCAGTAGTGATCGGTGCGGGCATGATTGGTCTTCTTACGATTCAAATACTTCGTTATCTCGCGTGCAGCCCGGTCCTTGCAGTGGATGTGGATGAAGAGAGATTAAGTCTGGCAAGACAATTGGGAGCGGAACATACATTTCTGGGGACAGACAATGATATCGCCGAACGGCTCAAGAGAATAACAAACGGTCAAGGGCCAGATTACGCATTTGAGGCAGTCGGAAGTCAAAGTTCAGTGGTGACTGCGATCGAGAGTGTTCGTCGTGGCGGCACCGTGACGTTAATCGGCAATTTGGCAAGCAAGGTCGAGATTCCATTGCAGACTGTCGTTACTCGCCAGCTTCGCCTGCTGGGATCGTGTGCTTCGGCAGGAGAGTATCGGGAATGTATCGACCTTATGGAGAAAGGGGCGGTTAACGTCGATTGCCTTATTTCCGCAGTTGCTCCGCTCCGCGATGGCCCGGCGTGGTTTGAACGGCTTTATGGGCGGGAACGAGGGCTGATGAAAGTGATTCTTGAGCCCTAAGGGTAAGGGGATGACCGAGGACTCATTTAGCTTGAGCGGCAAGGTCGCCGTCGTCACCGGCGCCAGCCGTGGCCTGGGGCAGTTCTTCAGCCGGGCACTTGCGCGTGCAGGCGCCGATCTGGTGATCACAAGCAGGCGCGTAGCTGATTTAAAGCCCTTCGCAGAAAAAATCAAGGGCATGGGTCGCCAGGTATTTCCGCTCGAACTTGACGTGCGGCGCACTGAATCAATTCAGAAAACCGCCGATGTTGCGTGGGAGCACTTCGGCAAAATCGACATCCTCATCAACAACGCCGGGTGCAATGTGCGCAAGCCGGCCCTCGATATCACATCGGACGATTGGAACCTGGTGCTCGAGACCAATTTGCGTGGCACGTTTTTTGTGGCTCAAGCCTTTGCCCGGCATATGGTAAAGCGTGGCTATGGGCGGATCATCAATATTGGCTCTGTCACCAGCGTCTTTGGTTATGCCGGAATCGCTCCTTATTGCGCGAGCCGCGGCGGCATCAAGCAACTCACGATGAGTCTGGCTGATGAATGGGGGAAGTTCGGCGTAACCGTGAATTGCCTCGCCCCGGGATGGTTCCACACGGAGCAGAATGACGTCCTCTATCAGAACCAAAAGTGGGTCGAATACATCACGGATCGCATCCCTTTGAAGCGTCCCGGACAACCCGAAGACCTGGGTGGCGCAGCCGTTTTTCTCGCGTCGGATGTAAGCGGGTACATCACCGGGCAAACACTTCTTGTCGACGGCGGCATCTCCACGGGTGCGACTCGAGCGACGGCCTAAGCCGGAAACTTTCAACCTTGGCATCGATGCGGGCATGGATTCGCGGGATGAATGACGGCTCATCGCAAATTACTCCCGCCCTGTTTCCGAGGAGGGAAGCGGGCGGTCGGGAGCTCTATAGAGTATATAATCTAGAAAAGTTATTGGCGGTGCGATTGCATGAACGCTCATCCGGGCCGACTAGGAGCCCAACAGCTGAGGATACAGACGGCACCGGAGGCCGCGGCCCAAGCCATCCGGGAGTCGATTATTTCAGGAGAGTTGCGCGGCGGCGATCGCATTATTGAGCAGAGGTGGGCGGCGAGACTCGGAATCGGGCAACCTACGCTGCGCGAGGCGTTGAGCGAACTTATCCATCAGGGCCTGCTGCGCAAGATTCAGCAGCGTGGCACCTATGTCGCCCAACTTAGCCCCGAAGATTACCGGAAGATTCAAGAGGTCCGCATCCCGCTTGAGGCAATTGCAATCGGAAAAGCAGCGGAAAACCTTACGCCGGAGGCCGATGAGGAGCTGAGTGCTATTGTCGAAGCGATGACCGGCACAAGCATGGCTACCATGGAAGTGAAGCACTTCCATGATTGCGATGTGTCTTTTCACCGCAAGATATGGGAACTCGCGGGCAATGAATACCTGCGGGATGCCTTAGAGGCAATCAGCTTTAAGCTATTTGTCTTCTCGGTTGTCGATCGGTGGCCCGGCAATCCGAAGGCCTTTGGAGAGAGAATTGCGGCCGTCCAGCAACACTTGGCTATCCTTGAAGGGCTCCGCAGCCGGGACAGGCGAACCGCGCGCAAGATCTTTGTCAAGCAGACAATTGAATACTGGAACACCCAATACGGGCTGGGATTGAGCGAAAACGACTTAAATTGGGTTCCCGAACCTAAGTAGCTCGATATCAGGCCGTTCGAATACAGCTAGCCCGAGCCCGTAACCATCCGCAGCGCATTTTCCAAGCACTCCGAGTTCACTATTCTCGTGCGCGCAACTCTTCGTGTGTCGACTAACAATGGCGACAGCAAGCCCCTTACGGCCATAATCCATGGCGCGCC
>JASHQJ010000438.1 GCA_030037595.1 Candidatus Binataceae bacterium | reverse complement strand
TCACTCGCTGCCGCCGGAACCGCCGCCAGTAGTCAGGCCCCTGCCGAACGCGGACACCTGGTTCTGCCACTGCTCGCCGAATGCCAGGATCAGCACCTGCTGATTGATATGGGTGTCCTTCGACAGCGAGCGCATCGCACCGCCCCCCGACGACGCCAGCACCCGGAACGCAGCCTGCGTCTGGCGCGCGAATGCCGGCAGCGCCGATATCTTGGGCGGCTCCTCGCGATGCACCTTGAGCCAGAACTCACGCTCGAACCGCTCGTGCTCTTCCTCCTGCACGTCCACGGTATTGAAGGTGCCGTTCTCGTCGTGGAACCTGTGGATCAGGGCGATCAGCGACTGGAAGTCTTCCTTGCGCGGCGGTGAGTCGCCCACCAGCACAATCACCTTCTTCGCGTACGGCTTCCAGTCCATCTTGTTGACCGCGGTTTCGACCCCGCCGTACATGTCTTCTTCCCACTCGCCACCGCCCATCGCCTTGATTCCACCCAGGAACCCGTCGAGCTTTTGCGGGTTCAAGGTTAGCGGCTGGATCTGCTGCCCTTCGCCCTTGCCGCCGAACACCACCACGCCGATTCGTGCGATCGGCACCAGCCGATGGATCGCAGTCACCAACTGCACCATCTTGGCCTTCACATCGTCGATGATCAGGTTCATCGAACCCGTGCCGTCGATCACCAGCACCACGTCGAGACCCTTGCGGCGCAGTTCTCCGATGAAGCCGCCGAAGCCCGAGCCGATGCCGTGACCATAACCGGAGCCCATGCCGCCGCCACGCCCGATTCCGATACCGCCGCCACCCGCGGCGCGCACGTAGTCATTGGCGAGGCCCACGGCCTGCGAGGTATCAACCGCGGTCGGAGCTTCGGCCTGCTGCGGCGCCTGGTCAGGCATCGGCACTTCGGGCATGTCGAGGTCCTGCATCTCGTTGCCGCCGCCTCCGCCGCCGCCTGCCTCCAGGTTCACCATGATCAACTCGCGGCCGCGCTGCTCGTGCACCGTGATGATCAGGAACAACAGCAGGAGTACGTGGAGAGCGATCGAGAGGGGGAAGGGCCCCATGAACAAGCGAAGGTAATCTCTGATCTGCTGAAGCCTGGTCGCGTCGGCTTCATCGTCGTCGCGATGAAGTTCCGCCTCGGCTTCGCGCTTGCCCATAATTCGGTACAGGACAAACGCGACGACCATCGTCGAGAGGATCAGGATTACTGCGATTACTGCAATCATAAGAAGATTTGCTCCCCGCCCGGAACTAAGAGAATACGATCCGAGTCGAGTTCCCCATCAATATAAGCATGGATGCTCGAAGAGCATCCGCAAGTCCCCAAATCAATTTCAATTACGCGCCGCCCGGAGTAGCGGGCGCGCCGCCACCACCTCCGCCGGCAGATACCGCGATCGCTATCGCCGAAGCCCCAGCACTCTTGGCGATATCCAGGATGCGGACCATGTCTCCTAATATTACCTTCGGGTCACCCTGAAATATTACAATCTTGTCCGGCGACGCGTCGAGCGCGCCGTGCAGCGTGGTCATCAGCTCGGGCTCGGTAACGCTTTTGTCGTTGACGTAGATCTGATGGTCGGAGGTGTAGGTGACGACCACGCCCTTGGGCTTTTCGTTGGTCTGTGCAGCCTCAGCCTTGGGCAGATCGACGTGCGCCGCCGACTCGATGGTCACCGCAGTGGTGACCATGAAGATAATCAGGAGAACGAGGAAGATATCCGTGAGCGGAGTGATGTTGATGTCGGAGAAGACTCCGGCACTCCTGCTTTCTTTCTCTTTCTTTGCCATAGGCGAAAAACCTCTGGACCGCGCCGTCGCGGGCCTTGAACTACTCCCGCGGTCAACCGCCGGACGAGGCCTGGTTGGCGAGCTGCGCTCCTGTCACCCTCTTGGCCGCGATCGCGATCTGGCCCGCGCCCGCTGCCTTGGCGATATTGAGAATCCGCACCATGTCGCCGAGCAGCACCTTGCGGTCGCCCTGGAAAACGACGATCTTCGCGTCCACCTTGCTCAGCGCCTCACGAAGCTGCGGCAAAAGCTCGCGCTCGGGAACGTCGCGCGAGTTGACGAACAGCTCGTGCTGAGCAGTGTAGGTAACGATGACGCCCTTGTTCTCCGGGCTGGTATTGGTCGCATTGGGCAGATCGACGTGCGCGGCCGACTCGATCGTGACCGACGTCGTCACCATGAAGATGATCAGCAGGACCAGGAAGATATCGGTCAGCGGGGTGATGTTGATATCGGAAAAGACTCCCCCGCCTTCACCGTGAGGTCCGCTAATTGCCACGCGACTGTCTCCCCTGCAGGGCCGCGTCGATCAGGCGGTCGGAGTTGATGTGCATGACCGCGTTGATGTTCTCGACGCGAACCGAGAAGTAGTTGAAGAAAATAACCGCGATGATCGCGACGGCAAGGCCGAGCGCGGTCGAGATCAAGGCTTCGGAAATACCGGCCGCGACGACCGAGAAACCGCCGGTGCCCATGATCGCCATCGACTGGAATGCGACCAGAATACCGACCACGGTGCCGAACAGTCCGATGAACGGGGCCGATGCGCCTGCGGTAGCGAGCACCCAGATGTAGCGCTTGAGTTCGATCCCTTCCTGGTAGCGGCGCTCGTCATCGAGATCGACCAGTTGTTCGCGATCGAGGTTGGCCGACGCGGCGATAAGCGTGTGATAGATACGCTCGGCGGCGTTGGAGCGCGCCTGGGTCGCCTGCAGCGCCTCGTTGATCTTGCCCTGACGGAGCTGCGGGATCAGCGAATCTGCGAGCTTGGCGGCCTTGGGCGCGACGCCCCACAACTGCCATACGCGCTCAAAAATGATCGCCAGGCAGACCACGGAGATAAAGAGCAGGGGATAGGTGGCGTAGTAGCCCTGCTGGATCATTGCCAAAATGCCAAATTGGTTCTGCATCTCTGTTTCCTCTCGAATACCTCTTGATTATGAGTCGACTTGAGCGGTGAAGTATAGTTCCGCTCGCGTCATTCGCGACTGTCCCAAACTGCCTCTGCGGTTCTCCCCAGAACCGGCCTCAACATACCGAACAAGAACCCTACCGGCCGGCAAAGACCCAGGGGTCTTAGAGATGGCGCGGAAGGTTTCAATGCAATAGTCAGGGGTATTTGTCAAGAGGCGGTCATCAGGACGCAATGGAGACGGCGTAAAGCCTGCACATCTCGACGGGGAGCAAGCATTCCACCCCCAACCGAGCTGCCTCGAACCGTACCTGAAAAGAGATCCGATCGTATGAAAAACTGTCCCGACGATGGCGCTGATACTTCACAACGGGCGCCGCGCGCGCTCCTGGATGGGCTTCGCGCCCTCACCCTGCCTTGACTTCTCTTGCCCTCAAGTCTATCCAGAACTTGTCCGCCCCGCGGTCATTCTTTTCCAGAGCATTGCGACTTTGAGAATATTGTTCCTGCGATCTATTTTGACGGCGCCGCGAGCGCTTCTGTTCATCTCGCGCAGCGCGGCGATTACGGCGGCGCTCGTCGGCCTGCTCGTCATCGCAGGATGCAAACCGAAGCCGGCGCCGATTTCCTACGCGCCGCCCCCCGAGGCCGCCCCGCACGCCGACAAGGACGAGCCGACCAGGGAGTTGCCGCCTGACCTTTACAAGGGGATGCCGATTTACCCGGGAGCGACCGTCGAACACGTGCACAAGCCCAAGGGCGCCATGCGCGAGATCCTGTTCTCCTCGAGCGCGCAGATGCCGGAGATGGTTGCCTACTACAAGGAGGAGTTGAAGAAGAACGACTTTCGCATCACTTCGTCACTGATCATGGCCGCGCGCAAAACCTGGTCGTGCGATTTCACCAAGGACGGCCGCCCAGGCTCCGTGATGCTGTTCCCGTCCGACAATGACAAGTCGCGCATGACGATCGATCTCATCTACGAGATGCCAAGCAAAGCTGACGAAGCGCTCCGCGAGCCAAAAGAAGATTTCGACGTGGAAGGCCCGGGCCCGGTCGCCCAGAAGGCGCCGAATCCCAATTCATCGAACTGAATCCAACCGGAATTAAGGGATACTTAAGAGGAACTAACATGGCACTATTGGATGGAAAAGTTGCGGTAATCACCGGCGGCGGCCGCGGCATCGGTCGCGAAGAAGCCCTGCTGCTCGCCAAGCACGGCGCCAAGATCGTGGTCAACGATCTCGGCGGCCATTTCGACGGCACCGGGCAATCGCGCTCGCCGGCCGAGGACGTAGTCAAGGAAATTCGCGCCGCGGGTGGCGAAGCAGTCGCCAACTTCGAAAGCGTCACCGATTTCAAGTCCGCCAAGCGGATTATCGACTGCGCAATCGACAACTTCGGCAAGCTGAGCATCGTCGTCAACAACGCCGGTATCCTGCGCGACCGCATGATCTTCAACATGAGCGAGGAAGATTGGGACGCCGTCGTTGCGGTCCATCTGAAGGGCACCTTCAACGTTTCCCGCCACGCGACCTCCTACTGGCGCGAGCAGCACAAAGCCGGCAACCATTTGAACGGCAGGCTTATCAACACCAGCTCCGATTCGGGCATCCTCGGCAACGCCGGCCAGAGCAACTACGGCGCGGCCAAGGCCGCGGTCGCCGCGATGGCGATAATCGTCGACCGCGAGATGAGCCGCTACGGCGTAACAGCCAACGCGATCGCACCGGTAGCCCGCACGCGCCTCACCGTCGATGCGACCCCGCAGACCGCGGCCGGGATGGGGCAGGCCAAAGCGGGTGAGTGGGATCCGTTCACGCCGGCGCACGTTGCCCCGCTGG
>JASHQJ010000437.1 GCA_030037595.1 Candidatus Binataceae bacterium | reverse complement strand
TCGCTGCCCGAGCCGAGCGAAGACGAACAGCGCCAGATAAATGCGGTGTGCGGCGCGATCGCCAAGGAATTGGTGCCCGATCGCGCGTCGATCCAGATTGGCGTCGGCTCGATGTCCGGACAGATGATGAAGTTCCTCCACAATCATCATGATCTGGGCATGCAGACCGAGATCATTCCTCATCACACCGCGCCGCTCGTCGAGGCGGGCGTGCTGACCGGCAAGTACAAGAAACTCTTTCCCGGCCAGGTTGTAGGTTCGGGTATCGCGCCGCTGACGCCGCGTTCGGAACTGGACTACATCGATGGCAATCCGACCTTTGCGCTCTACGATTTCAATTTCACTGATGACATTCGCACGATCGCCCAGGAAGACGGCCTGATCTCGATCAACAACGCGATGGCCGTTGACCTGACCGGCCACGTCAATGGCGAATCGATCGGGCCGGTTCAATATACCGGCACCGGCGGACAAACTGCGTTCGTCGTCGGCGCGAGCCTCGCTGGCGGCAAGACAATTCTCGTGACGCCATCGTATTCGACAGTCAAAGGTCAGCGCATCTCGCGGATCGTGCCGACAATGCCGGCCGGAAGCGTCGTGACGTGTCCCCGCGCGTTCATTCACTACGTCGTGACCGAGTACGGAATTGCCAATTTGAAAGGCAAATCGCTGCGCGAGCGGATCGGCGAAATGATCGCGATCGCGCATCCCGATTTCCGCTCCGAACTGAAATCGCGCGCGAAACTCCTCTATAATCTCTGACCTTCGCGAACCTTCCGATTGGCGCCGGAACAATTTGCTCCTGCGTGCGGTTCGATAAAATAAAGGCGGAGCGATTCCGCCCATGCGCAAGATCGGATCGACCACTTGTCTGATAATCCTGACACTTTTTGCCTTTGCCGGCATCTCAAATGCTGCTGATGAAAACGGCGTTATCATGCACGATGGCAAGGTGATGATGCTCAACCAAGGTCAGGCTGACGGAACGCTGAGTCACGAAATGACCATGGACAACGGCATCAAGGTCATGCCCGATGGCACCGTGATGATGAAGGACGGCAAGGAAATGAAGATGCAGAACGGGACCGCGATCATGACCGACGGCCGGATCATGCACGGCAGCCATGCGATACCGATGCGGAAGGAGAATCAGTAGTTGAGCGCGCAACCCGCGAGGATCCAGCGTCCCCTACCGCCCAAGCCGCGTTTCGCGGGACGGCGCGCGCAGCCGCTCATCATTCGCCTCTCGCACTGGATCAATATCCCGCTCATCGTGATCATGGCCGGCAGCGGCCTCCAGATTCTTGCCGCGTATCCATCCTTCGGCCAGCGCGGCGCGCTCTACAAATGGTATCCGTTCCAGGGTGATGCGCCGCCGAGCTGGCTGAGGTTCGGTGGATGGCTCGCGGGCGCGCGCCACTGGCACTTCGCGATCGCGTGGTTCCTGGTGCTCAATGGCGTCATTTACCTCGCCTATGCGATCGCAACCGGTGAATGGCGCCGGCGCGTCTTTCTTCCGCGCCGCGACGCCACGAACGCCTTCCGAATGTTCACGTACTACCTGCGCCTTCGCAAAACTCCGCCTCCCGAGGATTTCTACAACGGTCTCCAGCGGCTCGCGTACACGTCAGCGATCCTGTTCGCGATCGTAATCGTGCTGTCGGGCCTCGCGATCTACAAGCCAATCCAGCTTTACTGGCTCGCCGCGCTATTCGGAGGCTACGACGGCGCGCGTGTAGTTCACTTCGCGTGCCTCGTGTTACTCACGTTGTTCGCACTGAATCATATCGTGCTGGTCGCGCTGCATCCGCGGACTCTTGTCGCGATGGTGACGGGAGGGAAGCGTGGCTAAATTGATTTCGCGCCGCGAGATGCTGGGTGCCATAGGGGCGAGCACGATACTTGCCGGGTGCAACGGGCCGCGCACCGCCAAGTTCCTCAACGGGATGGAGCGATGGAACGCGCGCTTCCAGGAGCTGTTGTTCTCGCCGACCAAGCTTGCGCCCGACCCGCCGGAATCCGAAATCACACCCGACGACGATTTCCCGAGCTACTTCATCTCCGACATGATGCCATTTGCTCCGGCCAACTGGACGCTCAAGGTCGGCGGCCTGGTCGAGCGTCCCGCCGTGTTCACTCTGAGTCAACTTAAGCAGATGCCGCGCTTCGACCAGCGCATCCGCCATCATTGCGTCGAGGGATGGTCCGCGGTCGCGTCGTGGCAGGGTGTACGCGTACGCGATATCGCAAAACTGGCGGGCCTCAAACCCGACGCGCGCTTCGTCGAGTTCCGATCGTTCGACAGCGGTTACTATTCGTCATGGGATATGCCGAGCGCGATGCATCCGCAGACGATTCTCGCGTACGGCATGAACGGCGACGACCTGGAGGCCGATCACGGCGCGCCGCTTCGCCTCTATTCGGCCGTGAAGCTCGGCTACAAGAACGTCAAGTATCTGACCGAGCTGAACTTCCTGCCGGTGCGCACCGGCGGATACTGGGAAAACCAGGGCTATGAATGGTTCGCTGGAGTATGACCGATAGTGATCAGATCAAACCACCCGGAGAGCTTGACTAAACCTTTCGAGGCATCTTAGTCGCGGGCTTGGCGCGGCGAGTTGCGCTCGGCTTCGACTGTGACGGCGTCGTGGGTAGCAGCGTGTTCGTACTCTGCCATAGGTACCACGCGGCAGCAGAGCGGTAGGGTCGCCATCGTTCAGCCAGCTTCATGAGGCGCTTGCGCTTTGGCCGCTCGCGCATTCGGTATGCTTTCTTGACGGCGTTCTGGACACCCAGATCGTCGGCGGGCATCACGTCGGGGCGCCCAAGATTGAACATCAGGAACATCTCGGCGGTCCATCGCCCGATACCCTTGACGCGTGTGAGGTCAGCGATGATTTCGTCGTCGTTCATCTGCGGAAAGCGATGGAAGTTGAGCGTGCCATCGCGGATATGCCCGGCTAGGTCCCTGATGTAGAGCGCCTTTTTCTCCGAGAGGCCGGCACTCCGGAGCCTTTCGATTGATGTCGCGATGACTTGCGCCGGCTTTGGAAATCCGTCTTCCGAATAAAGTGCGACGAAGCGATTGTAAATCGCCGTTGCCGCCGCGCCTGCCAACTGCTGAAAGATGATCGCACGCGCGAGGGCCTGGAAACGTTCGGGACGCGGTGTGATTTTTACCGGACCGACCTCAGCTATAATTCGCGCCATCACCGGGTCATTCTTGCTAAGATGCATGCGCGCGGCTCGCGCGTACGCGACGTTGTCAGGTTGCTTTGCTGAGCGCATTGAATTGCAGAATCTCGCACGCCGCCTGCCGCCATTCAATCTGTCGCCGCGACCAGGACTCTTGAGTTGTGACCATGAGCGAAGACAACCGCATCCCGATGAAAGCCGAGAACCTGCACGAGGGCATTAAGTTCGGTCCGCTCTTTTACGTCGTGTCCGCCGACCAAATAAAGAGATTCCGCGCGGCACTGAAAGAGGGCGACGCGTCTGCATTCGACGACGCGACTATGCCGCCCACGATGCGCTTGCAGGACTACGGCCTGCTGATTGCGACACGCTTCAAGGGCGGCAAGGGGGGAGTGCATGCCAAGCACTGGTGCGAGTTTCACGAACCGCTCCACGCGGGGCAGTCAATTCGGGTGGAAGGCGCGATCGCAGCGACATTCCGCAGGCGAGGAAAATTTTATTTCACGCTCGAATACGAACAGCGCGATGCCGAGTCCGGCAGGCTGATGACGCGGCAGGCGATCACCTCGGTGCTGCTCAACGAAAAGGGGGAGATGAAATGAATGAATTGACGGAACAACTCGAAGTTGGCGCCGAAATCAAGTCTGCGCCATATCTGCTCGATGAGGCTGCGGCAGATGCTTACCGGCGCGCGCTCGATTCGCCGCCACGCCGCCGCCCGCCGAAGAATATCCATAGCGATCCGGCAGCAGCCTCGCGCGCGGGTTTCACCGCGCCGATCGCGGCGGGAGAGCAGACACTCGCGGTGATTGCACAGTTCCTCGAGGCGAAATTCGGCGCGCGCTTCATGCGCGGCGGGCGAATCGAGGTGACTCTCACTCGGCCCGTCTTCTATGGCGACACGCTCGTATCACACGCGGTCGCGGCCCAAAAAGAGAAGGGGATGATGCGGTTCAACATCTGGGTCGAGAACCAGAACGGCGAGCGTGTGCTCGAAGGCACCGCGAGCGTCCGCGCCGAGGCGTGATGGCGACCGGGCCGGCAATCGATCCGCGCGAGGCACTCGAGACGTCGCCGCCGGCGCGCCGCACGCCGATTTGGCGCCGCGCGATTCCCTACGCCGGCACGATTCTCATCTTCGCGCTAATCTTCTGGCGCATACCGCTGCACAAGGTTGGCGAAGCGCTGGCGCAAGTGCCGATCGTCAGCTTCCTCGCGCTCTTCTTACCGTATTCACTGTTTTACTTCGTGATCGATTCGTTCGTGTTGACCTGGGTGGTGCGGAAGTTCAACGTCCCGATGCAATATCGCGACATCCTGCCGATCCGCGCGAGTATGTACCTGCTCGCGCTGATCAACACCAACCTGGGCCAGGGCGGCGTCGCTTACTATCTCCATCGCAAGGGCGACATTGGATTTCTGGCGGCGCTCAGCTCGATCCTCTTCATCGCGCTGATGGAGATCTACCAGCTCTTCCTTTTCTCCACGCTCGGCGTGATTTTCTACACGCCGCAGGGCAGGGCGCAGAGCGAGATCGTCGCGATCTTGAGGATTGCCTACGTGATCGCATGGGCAGCGCTCGGCGCGATCATGATCTTCTTCGCCATCACGCGCCGCCATACCTCGCTCCGCGAATGGCTCGAGCGAAGCCGCGGCGGGTCTCTCGCGCAGACATTTCTCGCCGCGAAGCCACTCGATTACATCACAGTGCTCCTAATCAAGGCGCCGACCTTCCTCGCCTCGGTGGTGGTGCAGTATTTCGCACTCGCGATGTACGGGATTGCGGTGCCATTCGTGAAGTTGATCTTGTTCCTGCCGCTGATCTTTCTCGCGGCGGCGCTGCCGATCGCGGTCGCGCATCTTGGCACGAGCCAGGCGGCGTGGCTGCTCTTCTTCTCAGGCAATGCACCCGCCGCGAGGATTCTGGCCTATAGCCTCGCGGCGCATTTCACTTTCATGTTCTGCAATGGTGCGATTGGCCTGCTCTTCCTGCCGCGCGCTAGCCGCGAACTGACCGCGGTCGGCCTCGACCGCGCCGCCCGCAGCGCGAACTAACATTCACCGGCTAAGTACCGCGAAACCCTCCCGTTCAGCTGCTTCAACCAAGCGGCGATCGAGGGTCACGAATTCAAGCGAAGAAGTCTCCTCGTGGGCCACAATCATCGCTGCGCCTAGTTGAAGAGCGTCGGCAGCGCGTAGTGGGTGCCGCTGCAGGATCGCCTCTGCATGTCTCCTGACCCCTGCCGAATCTGTGACCTCGGTCCAAGTTGTGGACGACTCGATCGTTCGTCGAAGTGCCAATCTCCAGATCAGTGCGAGGTCAGGACGTTCGCGACGTCGCCGGACGATAGCCGAAACCAATTCAACCCGCGTGAGCATCCAGACAGCAATCTCGGAATCGTCGCGGAACCATTGACCTGCACACTCTGGTGTTCCGCCATGAACTGTAGAACGAGCGCCGACGTGTCCCAGAATCTCACCAGCCGCTCTTGCGATCCTCGAGGATCGTTTCTAAGAGGCTTACTCCCGGAATTTTTACGGGCTTCCAGCGAAGCATTTTGCGCGGGTCGCCTCGCCCGCGACGCACGAGGCCGCGCCGCTCAAGAGAAGCAAGACGATCCTCGTCCGACGGCCGTTGCCGGTCGTGCACGGGAACGATTTGGGCGATCGGATCGTTGCGGTCGAAGACGGTTATCGTCTCGCCCGCGCGAACACGATCAAGATAGCGTGAGAGGTTGTTTCGAAGCTCCCCAATCCTGGCTTTCTTCAGAGCTATAGCTTAGCCAAGTTGGCGAAGTTTATGCGAGAGGCGGGTAGTTTCATCGATGTGGCGCCAGCCAGACGCGCTCGAAGCGCGTCGGCCGCATCGGATTGATCTCATAGTCGCGCACCCACGGCTGCCGAATTACGTAGGTCACCGGATAGTAGAGAAAGACCCACGGCGCGTCGGCGACCGCGATCTTCTCGGCCTGATCGTAAAGCGCGTAGCGCGTGCGCAGATCGGTCTCGTCCTTCGCCTTATCGATGAGACGCTGAAATTCGGGATTGTAGTAGAAGCTGTCGTTGTTCGACCCCCATTCACCGCGCGACAGCAGCGCGTCGAGAAAATTTTCGGGATCGGGAAAATCAGCCTCCCAGCCGGTCATGAAAGCCTGCGCCGCATGCGGATCGCGAATCGCCTCAAGGAATGGTCCCCAGGCCACTGGCTTAAGCCGTGCCTTGATTCCCACCTCGGCAAGGTCCTGTTGGACAGATTGGCCGAGCATCAGCAGCGTCTGATCGGCGCGCATCCAGAGATCGAAGCTGAAGCCGCCAGCGAGTCCAGCTTGCTCCAGCAGCGCGCGCGCCTTCTTCGGATCGTGATCGTAGCCGGTGATCGCCGAATCATAGCCCGGCAGGTTCGGCGGCAGCACGCCGCGTGCGACGATTCCGCGGCCGTTCAGCAATGCGATCAGTTTGTGGCGATCGATCGCGTAGCTCGTCGCCTGCCGCACGCGCACATCGGTGAACGGCCACATCTGGCAGTTCATGCCGAGGTAGCGCGTCGTGACAGTTGTCTTCTTGAGCGTGAGGTCGCGGAGCGCCGGTGTCTTCATCACGTATGGAAACTCGGCGGGCGGAATTTCGGTGACAACGTCGAGGTCGCCGGCCTCATAACGGAACCATTGCAGCTCCGCGCTCGCCCCGAGCGAATCCACAATCGCATCAAGACGCGGCAATCCCTTCTGGAAGTAGTAGGGGTTTGGCACCAGCACCAATCGCTCGCCGCCGAGCCATTGCTTGAGCACGAACGCGCCGCTGCCGATGGGATGTCGCGAAAAATCTTCGCCCCACTTTTCGACCTGCTCGCGCGGAACCGCCGACGCAAAAGGCATCGCGAGCTTGTGCGGGAAAATCGGATCCGGTTCAGCGAGATGGAAGATGATCGTCCAATCGTCGGGCGTCTCGATTCCCGCAACGTGCTGCGTGCGATGCGCGATAAAATCCTCGGCGCCGACTATTCGCCGGTAATATTCCATGCCGCGCGAATTCGTCGCGGGATTCAGCACGCGCTCAAGGCCAAAACGAAAGTCCGCGCTCGTCACACTGCGCCCGTTGGAGAAGCGCGCGTCGTGCCGAAGATGAAAGGTGAAGGTTTTCGCTTCGGGTGCGGCCTCCCACGACGTCGCGAGGTCCGGCTCAAGGTCGATATTGTCGTCGCCGTAGCGTAGCAGCATGTCGAAGATTGCCTGCTCGAAGGTCCACGACACGGTGTCATAGCCGGCCGCAGGGTCGAGGGTCGGAATGTCGTCGGCGTCGGCGATATGAAGGACCATCGCGCCCGGCGGGAGCTGAAGCGGCGGCGGCCCGTGATGGCATCCGGCGGCGATTGCGATCGCGCAGAACACGAGGCCAAGCAGCGCAGTCTTCATCGCTCGCGCCTTGCGAGGAATCCGTAGCCGAGCAGGTTGAAGCCGAGGACAGCGTAGAAGATCGCGAACCCGGGGAACATCGCGAGCCACGGCGCGGTGCGAAAATAGATCGTCGCTTCTTCGATCATGCGCCCCCAGCTCGGCGCGGGCGGCGGAATGCCGAGGCCCAGAAAGCTGAGGGCGGCTTCGAGCAACAGTGTCCCCGACACGCCGAGCGCTGCCATCACGATTATTATCGGCAGCACGTTCGGGACGATATGCCGCCCGATGAGCCGCGGCGCGGACGCGCCGAGCGCATTTGAGGCGAGGACGAAATCGCGCCGCGACATGCTGAGCGTCTCGGCGCGCACCACGCGCGCGACCGAGGTCCACGATACCAATCCAATCACGAGCAGGATCGAGCCGAGACTTGGCCGCAGCACCGTGACGAATGCCATCGCGAGCAACAGCACCGGCAACGAAAGCATCACGTCGGTGAAGCGCATCAGCGCGAGATCGATCGCGCCGCCGAAGAAACCCGCGGCGAGTCCGATCGCAACGCCGATCAGCATCGTGATCGCGGTTGCAGCGATCGCAACCGTCATTGAAATTCGCGCGCCGAAGATGATGCGAGAGAGCACGTCGCGACCAAGCTGATCGGTGCCCATCGGAAAGGCGAGCGACGGAGCGCCGGGATCGCCATAAGTCGACGCCACGGCGCGCGTGGGATCGTGCGGCGCGAGCCACGGCGCGAAGACTGCGACGAGGAGCAGGCTGATGACCATAGCCGCGCCGAGCGTTTCGATCCGAAGGCGCACCACTAGCGGGTCTCCGCCAGCGAGATTCGCGGGTCGAGCCATATGTACACGATGTCCACGACCAGGTTCGCGACGACGATCAGAAGCGCGGAGAACAGCACGGTTCCCATAATGAGCGGAACATCGAGGTTGAACACCGCTTCGTACGCGAGCCGTCCGATCCCCGGCCAGTTGAAAACCGTCTCCGTAAGCACGACGCCGGAGAGCATACCGGCCAGGTCGAGGCCCGCGAGCGTCACCAACGGCAGCAGGGCGTTTGCCATCGCATGGTGGAGCATCACGCCCGTACGCGAGACGCCCTTACTGCGCGCGGTGCGCACGTAATCCTGGTCGAGTGCCTCGGTGAGATTTGTGTGCAGGATACGCGAGTAATAGCCGGCGGAGCCGAGCGCGAGCGTGATTGCAGGCAGCACGAGGCTGCGGGGGCCGCTCAAGCCGCCGAGCGGGAACGAGCGCAGGTAGAGACCACCCGCAATCAGCAGCATCGTGCCGAGCCAGAACACCGGGATCGAAACGAGAGCGAGCGAAGTGAAGAGCAGCGCGTGATCGAGCGCGCGGCCTCGATTCGCCGCCGCAATCACGCCCATCGCGATTCCGAGTATCAGGGAGAGCACGATCGCGGTCACGGCGAGAATCGCGGTCGCGGGTAGCCGCTCCTCGATCAGCGCGGACACGCTTTCGCGCCGGATGTACGAGCGTCCCAGGTCGCCGTGCAGCGCGCGACCGAGGTATAGCCCGTACTGAACGTAGATCGGCTTATCGAGTCCCATCTCGCGGCGAATGGTGGCGAGCGTCTGTGGGTCAGCCTTCGCGCCGGCCAGAGTGACCGCGGGATCGGCGGGCACGAGAAACGCGACGGCGAAGGTGATGAGTGAGGTTCCCATCAGTACGACGGCGCCGAATGCGATTCGCCGTGTCAGGTACGCGAGCATCGTCAGCTCGCGAGCAAGCCGCGCGACGCCAGCGCGCGACTCAGTTTCAACTCGGCGCGCGCGCGATGCCTCTGGTGAGCCGCGCTCGCCCTGGAATCATCGCTCAGCGCCTCGCGTTCATCGCTAGAGAGTTCCGCAAGCGCGCCACGCATCACGGCGAGAATGCGTTCGTCATCTTCACTCCGTGGCGAAGCTTTCTCGAGTGCGTTCACATGTGCGAGGAAAGCGGCGACCGATGAGTACTTAATGGGAGACACGCTTCATCCAGCCGTCGCGCCGAGTGGTGAGATCGCGAGTCCGATTACGTAGCCGATCGCAGCTGCGCCGAGCGCGATCAGCATGAAGCGCATTCCCGATCGCCAGCAATGTACGCCGCGCCGTGCAAGCCACCCCTCGAAGTATCCGGCAGCGAAGAGCACGATCGCGGTCCCGAGCAGTGCGCCGCCGAGATCGTAGTGCGCGAGCGGAATCAGCATGTATGGCAGGAGCGGAACCAGGGCGCCGACCATGAACGCGATACCCATGATCACCCCGTCGGCGGCGGCGTTGCCTCCCAATCTGTTGCCAAGCCCGTACATCTTGAAGTCGGCGGTCGAAACGAGTGCCTCGGGCGAGCTGCTGAGCAACTTGACGATTCGATACGACGCCTCGCGGCTCAATCCCTCCTTGGCGAATTCCTGAAGGAGCGCTTCCTGCATCACGTATGGTCTTTGGGCCGACTGCTCGCGAACGCGGCGCAGCTCGGCGTTTACCACCTCGACCTCGGCGCGCGTGCCGAGGTATGCGCCGACGCCCATTGAGAGCGCGCCCGCCGCGGTCGAGGCAAGCGCAGCCAGTGCGACCTGGGAATGCTGTGAGACCGCGCCGCTAAGCCCGCATAGCACACCGGCGGTGGTGAGGACGCCATCCTGAACGCCGAATACGATTTCGCGGACGCTCGAGAGGCGCTCGAAGAGCCGCTTTTGATCTTCGGGTTTGAGCTCGGCCAAGTGCGTCTAGTACTTCCGATCGACGGGCCCGAAGCCACCGCCAGGTGTCCAGTCCGCGGGGCAAAGCTGGCCGGTGCGTATAGCTTGTACGATGCGCAGCGTTTCGGCGACGCTGCGGCCGACGTTGTTCGGGCAAGCAATCGCGAAATTGACGATCCGCTTTTCGTTGAGGATGAAGGTCGCGCGCATCGCGACCTTGTCATTGTCGTCGTAGACGCCAAACGCGCTCGCAAGCTTCCCGCCCTCGTCGGCGAGCAGAGGATAATCGATTCCGCCGAGTTCGCGCGCCCATTCGATATGACTCTCGACGCTATCGACACTCGCGCCGACGATAGAGGTTGCCTCGGCCTCGAACTGCTTCAGCGCGTGTTGGAAGCCGGTCACCTCGGTCGGGCAGATGAACGAGAAGTCGTGGGGATAGAAGAACAGCACGATCATCTCGCTCTTGATTTTCGCGAGCGAAAGACTCGAGGCGCGGACGGCAATTGCGCATGGCAAATCGAATGACGGCGCCTGATCCCCTGGCTTAAGCATGATTCGACTTGGATATCCTAGCCGATTTCGCGATGCAGGCTACTCAATAGCTACTCAATCTCATAGGTCAGCGTAACTGTCGCCGGAATACTTATCTGTCCGGCTTCGATCGGCGTCGGTTCATTCATCTTGGCCATCGCCATCATCGGCACCGGGGAAACTCTGATCGGCTGCACTTGAGCGACGGTCGTCGCCTTGACGATCTGGCCGAGGTGGACGCCGAGCGCACTCGCGAGCGCGTCGGCCTGCGCGCGCGCATCCTTGGTGGCGTTCGCGATCGCTTCGCCGCGCGCCTTGGCATCGTTCTTCAGCGTGAAGTTCAGATAGTTCACACGGTTGGCGCCTGCACCTATCGACAAATCAATCAAAGGTCCGACCAGGTCGAGCGTCCCGGTCTCGACCGTGATCGAATTCTGCGCGGTGTAGCCGACGATCATCGGGCGCTCGCGGTTCGGCCGCTGATCGTACTCGGGACTCAGCGAGTAGCCGCCGGTAGTGATCGTGCCCTGGTCTCGCAGCTTGGCCTTGAGCGCATCTACCACCTTCTGCGCGAGCGCCGCGTTGCTCTGAGCCGCGGCGGCGGCCGTATGCCCCTGCGTCTCGATCGCGAGATTGATCGTCGCCCAGTCCGGTGCGGCGTGCGCCTCACCGTTGCCATCGACTACGATTGTCCGCCCGGGCGTGTTGTCGGAATCGGCGGCCGAGGCGGCAGTCGTGACGGTCAGGAGCATGATCAGAATGAGGCTGGCTTTGGTCCGCATCGAAGCAACTCCCCGAATGGCCGCGTGTGCGCGACTCAAGATTGATTCGCCATGATATTATCCGGAGACTGGACCAATTGACGATAGCGCCCGCCGCGCGCAATCAATCGAGATGGCAGAGAAAATCGACGAGAAAAAAGTTACGCCTCGGAGCCAGGACTTTGCCGCCTGGTACAACGACATCATCCTGCGCGCCGAGCTCGCCGACTATTCGCCGGTGCGCGGTTGCATGGTGTTTCGCCCCGACGGCTTCGCGATCTGGGAGGCGCTGCGCGATGAGCTCGATCGCCGCCTGAAGGCGACGGGCGCGCGCAACGCCTACTTCCCGATTCTCATCCCGCAAAGTTTTCTGCAGAAAGAGACCGAACACGTAGAGGGTTTCGCGCCGGAGCTCGCCGTCGTCACACATGGCGGCGGTAAGGAGCTCGAAGAGCCGCTGGTAGTGCGGCCTACGTCTGAAACGATCATTAACCACATGTTCGCGCAGTGGATTCGATCGCATCGCGATCTGCCAATGATGTTGAACCAGTGGTGCAACGTCGTGCGATGGGAGATGCGCACTCGCCTCTTCCTTCGCACCTCTGAGTTTCTCTGGCAGGAAGGGCACACTGCGCATGCGACGCGTGAAGAGGCCGAAGAAGAGACGCTCAAGATACTCGAGGTCTATCGCACGTTCGTCGAGGATTTTCTCGCGATCCCGCTCGTCGTCGGACGCAAGAGCGCGGCTGAGCGCTTCCCGGGCGCGGTCGAGACTTACGCGATCGAAGGGATGATGGGCGACGGACGCGCCCTACAATGCGGCACGTCGCACTTCCTCGGCCAGAACTTCGCCAAGCCGTTCGAGACTCGATATCTCGACGAAAACAATCAGCTTCAGTACGTGTGGCAGACGAGCTGGGGCGTTTCGACGCGGTTGCTCGGCGCGATCATCATGGCGCACGGCGACGATCAGGGCCTGCGTATCCCGCCGACGGTCGCGGCGACGCAGGTGGTCGTCGTGCCGATTTGGCGCAAGGTGGACGAGGGCGACAAGGTACTCGCCGCCGCGCGCACGGCTCTGGAAGCGCTTGAGCGCGCGGGTATCCGCGTGCGTCTCGATGCCCGCGAGGGCCTGACTCCAGGATTCAAGTTCAACGATTGGGAAATGCGCGGCGTCGCGATCAGAATTGAGATTGGCCCGCGCGACGTGGCCGCGGGTGAGGCCGTGCTCGCGCGGCGCGATATGAAAGGTCCGGAGGCCAAGTCGAAAGCGTCGCTGGCGTCGATCGCGGAGAACGCGAAGTCGTTGTTGGATGAGATTCAGCGCAGCCTCTACGCGCAGGCGAAGGCCGCGCGCGACGCTACCACCCGCGAGCCTGCCGACTACGCCGCGCTCCGCGAGCAGATGGCGGGCGAGGGCGGTGCCGGCTTCGCCATCGCCTACTGGTGTGGCAATCCCGCGTGCGAGACGAAAATCCGCGAGGAAACGAAAGCGAGCTGCCGAGCGATTCCGCTCAATCAGAAAATAGCGCCGGGCAAATGCATCGTGTGCGGCGAGTCAGCCGACGAGCGCGCCTACTTCGCAAAGGCCTACTGATCCGAGCAAACCTAACCCAGTGCGTAGCGGAGCTTCATCGCGGCGCGCACTTCGTCCATCGTCTGCTGTGCGAGCGCGCGGCCCTTGCGCGTTCCTTCGCGGATGATATCGCGCACATCATCAGGACTCGCGGCCAACTCGACACGCCGCGCGCGGATCGGCGCGAGGAATTCCGTCAAAGCCTTGTAAAGCCGTTCTTTCACCTCGACGTCGCCGACCGTTCCCTTCCGATAACGATCCTTCAGTTCCTCGACCTCGGCCTTATCCGGATTGAATACGTCGTGGTAGGTGAAAACCGGGTTACCCTCGACGTGGCCGGGATCGGTCGGATGTATCCGCGTCGGATCGGTGAACATCGACATCACGCGCTTGCGCACCATCTCAGGCGGATCGCCGAGGTTGATGCAGTTGCCAAGAGTCTTGGACATCTTGGCGCCGCCGTCAGTGCCCGGCAGCCTCGCGACTTCGCCGACCATCGCCTTCGGCTCGATTAACACTTTGTCATACAGCCGATTGAAGCGGCGCACGATCTCGCGCGTCTGCTCAATCATCGGTAGTTGGTCCTCGCCGACGGGAACGAGATGCGCCTTGAAGATCGTGATGTCCGCCGCTTGTGAAATTGGATACGTGTAGAAGCCGACCGGCAGGCCCTTGGTGAAGTTCTTCTGCTGAATCTCGGCCTTAAGTGTCGGGTTGCGCTCGAGCGTCGCCGTCGTGACGAGGTTCATGAAATAGATCGTGAGCTCGGTCAGCTCCGGCACCATCGACTGCACGACGAACTTGACCTTGTTCGGATCGAGGCCGACGGCGAGATAGTCGAGCGCCACTTCCATGATGTTGGCTTCGAGCATTTCCGGATGCTCGAAATTGTCGGTCAGCGCCTGGATGTCCGCGATCAGGATGTAAGTGTCGTATTCGTCCTGGAGTGCGACGCGATTCTTGAGTGAGCCGACGTAGTGTCCGAGGTGAAGCGGTCCGGTTGGGCGATCGCCGGTGAGAATTCGTCTCTGCATCAGGAATCAAACAGCGCGCGGAGCGTCGCGAGATTTTCAACGTCCTCGTGCAGGTCTTCGCTCTTTTCAGTCTCCAGGCACATCGGAATGCCAGCGAA
>JASHQJ010000436.1 GCA_030037595.1 Candidatus Binataceae bacterium | reverse complement strand
ACTTCCGCGGCGATTTCGAGGTCTGTCCGTTCACCAAATCGAAGCCGGGCGTGATGCAATTCGTCTGTATCGAGAAGGTCACCAACCTGAGCGTGTATGACCGCAATCAACGCCGAGTCATCCGCGCGCTGACGCCAGCCAAGTGAGTGAGCTCCGCGCTGATTCGGATTTCAGCGCTGGCCGAGCCAGTCGGGCTTGGCGACTTCGCCCCAGCGCTTGCGGATCGCGTCGTACTCGGCGCGCTTAAGCGTTCCGCGCGAAAGCATCGCGATGTCGCTCTCGAGATGGTTCGGCTTCGTCGTGCCGACGATCGCAGTATGCACGCCCGGCGTCGCAAGCGTGAAGCGTAGCGCAACCGCGATCGATTCCTCGAAGTCACCGTGCGCGAAGTCGTAGTCGAGCGCGCGCATGCGATCCCAATAGGGCCGCGTGTACCAGTCGGCGGGCGCGGACTTGCTCCGCCACACGGCGTTGGCAATCGGGCGCTTCGCGATCACACCTATCTGGCGCGCCTCCGCGTTTGGCGGCACCAGATCGATCGCCTGCTGGTCCGCGACGCTAACCGAAATCTGCAGCGTGTCGAACAGGCCCATTTCGACCGCGTGGGCCGCGTCGTCCGCGTCGAGCGAGAGGCCGATGAAGCGCGCCTTGCCTGCCTTGCGCGCGTCCTCGAGCACGCGAACCGCGGCGCCGTCGTCGAGCACCTCGCGCGGCGGGCTGTGGAACTGGATCACATCGACGTAGTCGGTGCGAAGACGTTTCAAGCTTCGATCGATGCTCGCGGCGAGCGTCGCGGCGTCCCACTCGGAGCGGGCGAATCCTCCCGCGCGATCGGCGGCCGACGCGAGCATCGCGTGCCCGCACTTGGTCATCAGGATCACGTCGCGGCGACGCTTTCCAAGCGCGCGCCCGATTAGCTGCTCGCTATCGACATAGCATTCGGCGGTATCAACCACGTTGATTCCGGCATCGAGTGCGCAATGCACGATAGTATCGACGGTCTTCTGCGCGATGTCCTGGTAGCCGACTTCCGAGCCGCCGAGTCCAAGCACGCTCACCTTGAGGCCGGTTCTGCCGAGCGTCCGATATTGCATGGTCCTCTGCCCGAGTCCTAATTCTGTCTCTGACAGAGTCTGCGAGGCGGAGAATCCCGGAAGAAAATCCGAGCGGTCAAAAAGATCGGGACTCTTCGACTCCGCTCGCGGACTCGCTTCGCTCAGAGTCCGTGGAGCGGGCAGGAACGCCCGCCGCCAGTCCGGAAAAGATTGCCCCCCTTCTGCAGTGGCGGCGGGCGCCTCGCCCGCATTTTTCTCAAGCCATCGACAAAATGAAAAAGGCCGGGCGTCGAGGACGTCCCGGCCTTTTGTTGCGAGTTGGATTTTCGCTTATGCCGCAGCTTTCGCCTCGCCGCCTACAGACTGCTCGTCGGCCAGCGAACCGCGCTTGGAGAACGCGACTGCGATTGCGAGTGCGATGACGGCAACCGCCACGATAATCACGCGCGTGGCAGATACTCCGCCGACCGAAGTCGTCGTGAACGGCGCCGCTAGGATGCCGACCAGGTTCATTACCTTGATCATCGGGTTGAGCGCGGGACCGGCGGTATCTTTGAATGGATCCCCAACCGTGTCGCCCACGACAGTCGCCTTGTGCACGTCGGTGCCCTTGCCTCCGAGGTAGCCGTCCTCGACCTTCTTCTTGGCGTTATCCCAGTTGGCGCCCGAGTTCGACATGAACACCGCCATCAACTGGCCCGTGAGGATCGCCCCTCCCAGGAAGCCGCCGAGCGCGCCCGCGTCGAGGCCGAAGCCGACCAGCAGCGGTGCGAAGACGGCGAGGATACCCGGTCCGAGCAGTTCTTTCTGTGCGCTCGCGGTGACGATATCAACGCACTTGCCGTAGTCGGGCTTCTCCTTGCCCTCCATGATTCCCGGATGCTCACGGAGCTGGCGGCGCACCTCGAACACGACCTGGAAGGCCGAGCGGCTGACCGCTTTGATCGCAAACGAGCTGAACAGGAAGGGCACCGCTCCGCCGATCATCAGGCCGATGAACACGGTCGGCATGTTGAGCTGCACGCCAATAGCGCCGAGATGCGCTTCATCAATGAACGAGCGGAAGAGCGACACGGCCGCGATAACCGCGGTCGCGATCGCAAGTCCCTTGGTGAGAGCCTTCGTGGTGTTGCCGATCGCATCCATCCAGGAGAGCGTGCGCGACGCCTCTTCCTGGTGGATTCCGCCCATCTCGAAGATACCGTGGGCGTTGTCGGTGATCGGGCCGTAGGTGTCCATCGCAAGGATGAAGCCCGTCGTCGTCAGCAAGCCGAGGCCCGTCAGGGCGATTCCGTAGAACTGCAGTGCGAGCGACTCGTGGAAGATCACCATTGCGCCGGTGATCGCGGCCGCGATCACGACCAGCGCCCACACCGACGACTCGAGGCCTTCGGCCAATCCCGACAGGATTAGTGTCGCGGGGCCGGTCTTCGCAGAGATCGCCGTTTCGGTAGTCGGTCCCTTTTCCGGATGCGTGAAGTAGTTCGTGAGCCAGAGCGTCACGACGGCAAGGAGGATTCCAAGCGTCGCGCAGAACGCGAAGCGCCAGTCCGTCGCGCCGGTGCGCGGGTCTTGCAAGTAGAGATAGTTGACCACGAAGAAGCCGATGACCGAGGCGATCGCGGAAGTCATGTAGCCCTGGTTGATCGGCTTCATCGGATCGCGCATCGCGGTGCCGGCTGGCACGCGCACGGCCATGATTCCGATAATCGAGGAGAACACGCCGACCGCGCGCAGGATGAGCGCGAAGATGATCAGCTTCATCGCAAACGCGCCCGCATACTGACCGTATGCGGCGACGAAATCCTTCTCACCGAGAGCGTAGGCCGCGAGGATAATCGCGGCGACCAGGGTAACTTCGTAGGACTCGAACACGTCGGCCGCCATTCCGGCGCAGTCGCCGACGTTGTCGCCCACGTTGTCCGCGATTGTCGCGGCGTTGCGCGGATCATCTTCGGGCAGATCCTGCTCGACCTTGCCGACGAGATCGCCGCCTACGTCTGCCGCCTTGGTGTAGATACCGCCGCCAACGCGCATGAAGAGCGCGGCGAGCGAGCCGCCAAAGCCGAATCCGACCAGCACCTTCATCGCGTTTTCACGGAAGATGAGGAAAATCAGGGTCGCGCCGAGGAGGCCGAGGCCGACGGTGAACATCCCCGAGACTCCGCCCGCCTTGAACGCGAGTTCCATCGCGTCCTTGAAGCTGGTGAGCGCGGCGTTCGCGCTGCGCACGTTGCCTTTGACCGCGAGCCACATCCCGACGTAGCCCGCGCCGTAGGAGGCACTGACCCCCAGCAGGAAGGCTACAGCGATACCGAGCGGGAGCGACAGGCCCTGGTAAACGTTGCGATACATGAGGAAGAGCACGACGAAGATCGCGATCACGAACCAGATCATCGTGCGGATCTGGCGGAACAGGTAGGCCATCGCGCCCTGCTCGACCGCGTCGGACACGTCGGTCATCGATCTGGGGCCGGGGTCGGCCGCGAGCACGGTGCGGATCAGAATCAATCCGTATCCCAGCGCGACGACGGCTGAGGCAAGCACCAGCCAGAGGATAGTTACCTCTCCGCTGGATAAAGTTGGCAGAACGATATTCGCTTCGCTCATCGCTAATCCGAATCTCCTGAACGATCGGGGTTTGAGGTGTGCCAGCCGAGCTGAAAATTGTGCTGTCCCACGGCTGGGTCGAGTTCCTCAGGGTATCTGGCGCAGTCTAGGTTTTCTCGATGACGAAGTCTAGCAATTGAAACTGCCGGGCCGGTCACATAATCGTTCGCGACGAACCCAAACCCGCGGCCCGATCGTTAGCGCATCGCATTGCCGGGCGGGATCATTTGCACGGCGAGGCCCGCGCTGAACGTTCGCTGTTCACTGGTATAGCGAAATCGCGTGCTATGATGTTGATCGATTCGACGCCCCTGTGTTTAGCTTGAAAGATTCTTGAGCCATGAATGTAAACATTGAGAATCCCTCCAACCTCCGGCGCAAGGTCACAATCGAGGTCGAACCCGACGAGATCAAGCGCGAACTAGATAAAGCCTACAACGAACTCCGCCGCGGCGTGGTGCTGAAGGGCTTTCGCCCCGGTCATGCCCCGCGCCCGCTCCTCGAGCGCTTCTTCGGCGACCAGGTCCGTGGCGAGGTGATCCAGAAACTCGTCTCCGAGTACACGCAGAAGGCGCTCGACGAAAACGATCTCAAGCCGATCGTAGCGCCGGAAATCGTTACCGAGGAGACCGACCTGCAGAAGGCGCTCAAGTTCAGCGCCGTGTTCGATCTTCGCCCAGAGCTGGTGGTCAAGGACTACGAGGGCCTCAAGGTCCCCGAAGCGAAGATCGAAGTCTCCGACGAGGACGTGAACGCCGCGATGGAACGGCTACGCGAGCGGCAGGCGACGCTCAAGAAAATCGACGACCGGACGGTGGTCGAGTCGGGCGACTACGCGCTCGCGACGATTGAGGGTTTCGTTGACGGCAAGCCGCTAGAGTCGGGCCGCACCGAGGAGCAACTCCTCCAGGTTACGGACAAGACAATCGCGCACGGCCTCGACAGCATCATCGTGGGTGCCGAGGCCAAGACGCCAAAGACGGGAGCCAAGACGTATCCTGATGACTACGCGCAGAAGGAATTGGCCGGCAAGACCGTCGAATGGCGCGTGAACGTCAAAGAGCTGTACAAGCGCGAATTGCCGACCATCGACGACGATTTCGCCAAGGACCAAGGTCTCGATGACCTGGCTGCCCTGCGCGAGCGCGTCCGCGAGAACCTGCTCGAGCAGGCCAAGCGCGACTCCGACGCGCGCGTCAGGCAGGGGCTGATCGAGCTTGTGCTCGAGCGCAATCCGGTCGAGGTGCCGGAATCGCTCGTCGCACGCGAAAAGCAGGCGATGGAAACCGAACTACATCAGACGCTCGAGGCGAGCGGCCTCTCACACGAGCAGGTGACCGAGCAACTTCAACGCAGCGCCGAGGATCTGCAGCAGCGGGCGGAAAAGCGCGCCAAGACATCGCTCGTTGTCGATGCGATTGCCGAGCAGGAGAAAGTCGAGGTTGATGACGAGGCTCTCGCCGATCGCGTCGCAGGGGTTGTGACGGAGAGCGGCCGGGCTCGCGAGCGGGTCGCCGAGTATTATCGCAAGCCTGAAAATCGAGAGGGTTTGCGGCAGCAGATGCGGCGCGAGAAGGCGCTGGACCTGATCGTTAGTCGCGCGCAGAGCGAAACGGCAGCCGAGTAACGAGGTGGAAAACCCGCGGTCATCCGGAGTTTTTCTTATAAGTCTGGTTGCTCGAATTTTTCCAAGCCGTTACAATTTAAAGGCGTCAGCCGTTGTGAGTTTCGATGGACGCGGTCCGGCTGCGCGCGAGGGGTCCTTGTGAGCAGCGTAATTCCGATTGTCGTTGAGCAAACGGGCCGCGGCGAACGAGCTTACGATATCTACTCTCGCCTTTTACGTGACCGAATTGTCATCCTCGGCACCGAAATCAACGACGACGTCGCGAATCTAATTACCGCGCAGCTCTTGTTTCTCGAATCCGAGGACCCCGAGAAGGAAATCAGTTTCTATATTCATTCGCCCGGCGGCTCAGTGACCGCGACGCTCGCGATTTACGACACGATGCAGTTCATCCGGCCGCCAGTTTCGACGCTGTGTATGGGCCAGGCGGCTAGTGGCGGCGCGGTCCTGCTCGCAACAGGCGCGAAGGGCAAGCGCTACGCGCTCCCGCATTCGCGTATCATGATTCATCAGCCGCACGGCGGCTTGCAGGGTCAGGCGAGCGACCTCGAGATCCACGCGCGCGAGGTTTTGCGGCAGCGCGAAGAACTCAACAACATCATGGCAAAGCACACGGGACAAAATCTGCGTAAAATAGAAAAAGATATGGACCGCGACCTGTTTATGTCTCCGGCGGAAGCGGTTGAATACGGCTTGATTGATGAGGTAATCGTTAGCCGGAGGCCCTCCAAGTGAAGTGCGGGAGGCAGTAGATGGCCAAGCATGATGACCGCTCAGGCAACTTGGTTTGCTCCTTCTGCGGCAAGAGCCAGGACGAGGTTCGCAAGCTGATTGCAGGGCCGACAGTCTACATCTGCGACGAGTGCATCGACCTTTGTAACGACATAATCGCCGAGGAAGCCGACAGCGAAGAGGCTTTCAGTCAAAGCTCAGCCGTTCCCAAGCCCGCCGAAATCAAGCGCGTCCTTGACCAGTACGTAATCGGGCAGGAGCGGGCCAAAAAGATTCTCTCCGTCGCCGTTCACAATCATTACAAGCGAATCGATTCGCAGATGGTGAGCGGCGAGGTCGAGCTGCAAAAATCCAATATTCTCCTGATCGGCCCCACCGGCGTCGGCAAGACGCTCCTCGCACAGACGCTCGCGCGATTCCTGCAAGTTCCCTTCACGATCGCCGACGCCACCTCGCTCACCGAGGCGGGCTACGTCGGCGAAGACGTCGAGAACATCATCCTGTCGCTGCTGCAGAACGCGGACTACGACATCGAGCGATGCCAGCGCGGCATCGTCTATATCGACGAAATCGACAAGATCGCGCGCAAGGGCGACAACCCGTCCATCACGCGTGACGTGTCGGGCGAAGGCGTTCAGCAGGCCCTCCTCAAGATCATCGAGGGTACGATGGCCTCGGTGCCGCCCAAGGGCGGCCGCAAGCATCCGCAGCAGGAGTTCCTGCAGGTCGACACGACCAACATCCTGTTCATCTGCGGCGGCGCGTTCGTTGGCCTCGACGACATCATCCGCCGGCGCATCTCGGGCAAGACGATGGGCTTTCGCGCCGACCTCTCCCATCGCGACCCGAAGACGGTCTCCGAGCTGCTCTACGAAGTGCAGCCCGAAGACCTGCTCAAGTTTGGATTGATTCCGGAATTCGTCGGCCGTCTGCCGGTTATCGCGACGCTAGGCGAACTGGATGAAGAAGCGCTGGTACGAATCCTGACCGAGCCGAAGAACGCGCTGGTCAGGCAGTATCAGAAGCTGCTCGATATGGACAATGTGCACCTGAAATTCACCGCCGGCGCGCTGAAGGCTATCGCGCGCGAGGCGCTGAAGCGCAAGTCCGGTGCACGTGGACTGCGGGCCATCATGGAGAGCATCATGGTGGACCTGATGTACGAAATTCCTTCACAGCCGAACATCAAGGAGGTGCTGATCTCGGAAGAAGTGGTCACTCAGAAGGAGCAGCCACTGGTGGTCTATCAGAAGACTGCCGAAACCGCTTGAGAAGAGGACTCGGGATCCAGACAGATGCTTTTCCGCAATGACAAGAAAGACAATCGCGACGCCACGGCAGTCGTTCCCCTGCTGCCGTTGCGCGAATTGATCGTTTTCCCACACGAAGTACATCCGATCTTCGTCGGCCGCAGCAAGTCGATCAAAGCGCTCGAGGCTGCCGAGGCTCAGAAGAAACCAATCCTGCTGGTCGCGCAGAAGGACGCCAAGGTCGCGGAACCCGCGCCTGGCGACCTCTATACGATCGGCACTCTCGGCGTGGTCGTGCAGATGCTTCGGCTGCCCGACGGCACCGTCAAGGCACTGCTCGAAGGCAAGAAGCGCGCGCGAGTGCTCCGATATATCGACGGCGACGAATTCTTCCAGGTCGAAGCTGAAGAGATCGACGAAAGCTTCGAACGTACGACCGAGGTCGAGGCGCTGATGCGTTCCGTTATCTCGACCTTCGACAACTACGCCCGGCTCAACAAGAAGATCCCGCCCGAGATGGTCACCTCGGTGTCGGCAATCGACGACCCGGCCTCCCTCGCCGACAAGCTCGTCGGCCACCTCGGAATCAAGCTCGAAGACAAGCAGGCGCTGCTCGAGTCGATCAATCCAGCCGACCGCCTCGAAAAGATT
>JASHQJ010000435.1 GCA_030037595.1 Candidatus Binataceae bacterium | reverse complement strand
AACCTCCACGCCGTGCTCTTCGAAGCCCCTGAAGCACATATCGGTGTATTCGACCGTCAGGCCGAGATAGGGCGGCCGCCGAGGCACGTCGAGCGGGGCCGGATGAAAATTGCGGTCGAGCGCGGCGCGCTCCTCCGACTGCTTGAAGGCGCGATCGAGGGGCAATTCGTTCGAATCGGGCGAGGCGGGAATCGCAGCGGGCTGCGGCGCGAGTTCGAGCGTTCGATCGGGGGAAGGCCCGGATTGCGGCGCGGGAGCGCGGAGACCGCCGGTGATCTCCGATTGCGGCGCTATCGACGGCATCGCGACGCCGTCAGGCGTACCCGCAAATGTCGTCGCCGCTTCCGAGAAGCAGAGCGCAAACGCGGCCGCGGCGAAGGCGATCTTACGAGACTGCAACATCAACAGTCCTCGCGATGTCGAAGCGTGATTTTAGAGCGCGTCCAAAGTTATCGCAAAACGCCGACCAACTCGGCGCGCGATGTCAGTAAGCGTAATTCTCCGCTTCCGATTCGCGATGCCGCGTGGCCGAGGACTTTGCTACCTGCATCGTTTCGCGCCCAATCTTGATCGCGATCTTCATCGTCTTGTGATTGCCACCCGGCAGCGGCCGAATCACCGTCAGATACATCGTGTCTCCCGGCTTCAGCTTGAGCATCGCGGCGTCGAGCTCAGCCGCCGTTCGCACGCGTTTGTCGTCAACCGCGATAATCAAGTCACCGTCCGAGCCGAACGCGCCCGAACGTTGGAGCAGCGGTTTGATCATAATGGCAATCGGCCCGAGCATCGCCGCACCCACGACGCCGAGCGTCGATGCCGGCTTGCTGCCTCGCAGCCCGGCCACTGAGCCCGGACTCCCTGGATAGACACTCTGCACTTCGAGGCCATGCTCCTCGCCACCGAGATAGCATTTGGTCGTGTATTGCACCGTGATTCCAAGATACGGCCGGCGCGCTTCGCCCGGCTGAGCCACGTGCAGACTGTCGTCGTGCGCGACCTCGTCAGCGGATTGACGAAAGAGCCGATCGACCGGCAGCTCATCGGCCTTCGGCGCACCTGTGAGCAGGGGCTGCGGCAAGACTTCGAGGGCGGTGACAGGTGATGACAGCGCCTGCCGCGGGGGAACCTTGAGATTGCGACCGAGATCGGATTGCGATGCGATCGACGGCATCTCAGGCGCGCCGGCTTGGGCGGCAAATCCCGGCCACGGCGCCACGAGCAGCAGCACCATCACGGAGCAACCGAACGGAAGGCCCGGGCGCCATGGCATGGCCGATTACCTCGATCGTGGAGGTGGTTCGAGGCGATCCTACGGCCGGTGCCGAGTTAGCTCAAGGTAAAATTTCGACCGGTTACCGAGGCGGGGAATCGTACGAATTCGCGGCCACGGGCTGACCCGAATCGCCGAGCGTCACCGCGATCTTGAGCGTCTGATGATTGTGCCCCGGCAGCGGCCGCAGCACCGTCATGTACATCGTGTCGCCCGGCTTCAGCCGACTCAGCGCGTCGTCGAGATCCTGCTGACTGTGCACGCGCTGGTCATCGACCGCGATGATCAAATCGCCGTGCGCGCTTGCGCTGTTATCGACCATGTTCTGCGCGATCTTACCCAGAATCGGGACCATCCCGGCGATCGTCTCGGCCACGGCAACCTTACCCGGAGTTTCTGCCGGGCCGTGGATTCCCGCCCGCTCTGCAGGACTGTTGGGATCGACGCTCAGCACTTCGAGGCCGTGCTCTTCACCGCCTTTAAAGCATACCGAGTCGTAGCGAACGGTAATTCCGAGCGAGGGTCGATTGTGCGGACGCCACGAGTTCCCATTCTGGTTGGACCGGAAGTTCGGCTCGATCGACGATGTACTGTCTCCCGGATTGAAGCGGCGCCCACTTGGCAGCTCCTGCACCGAAGGCCTGGACTGCTGGAGTCCCGGCTGCGGCGCGATTTCGAGCGTCGCCTCGTCACTGCCCTGCCCGTTCATCCTTGGCGAGGGCGCATTCGTGCCGCCCTGCGCGCCAACCTGCGCTCCGCTCTGATCGTCTTGGCTGTTGGATTGTGCACCCACGATTCGCCCCGTCGCCACGAGGCTCAACCCCAGGATGGCGCAAGCGGCCGCTTTTGTGAGCCTGCTCATCGCGGATGCCAATGCAAATCATAGGCCGGGCCGCGCTAACGCTCAAGCCGGCTTCAGCCTTGATGCCGGCGGAGCGGCGTGCGACAGTTTCCCAATCGTCAACCTATGAAGATCGTCTCGACATTGGCTCTCACCGATGCGCAGCGCGCCGTCGTGAAGGCGGCCGCTCCCAGCGCCGAGCTCATCGACAAGCAGTGCCGCACGCCCGAGGAAGTTGACGAGCTGGGGAAGGACGGATGCGACGTGATGCTCACGTTCCGCATTCCGACGAACCTCGCCACCGGCGCGCGCGGACTCAAGTGGATCCAGTTGCTCAGCGCCGGCGCCGACCACGCGCTCAACGGCCCGCTCAGCTCGTCATCGATTCAGCTTACGACCGCCAGCGGAATCCACGCGACGTCGATCGGCGAATACACGATTGCCTCGATGCTCGCGTGGTCGCACCGTCTGCACATCGTGATTCGCGCGCAGCAGCGTCACGAATGGGCGCGGCGCGCCGTCGTCAACAGCCTCGACGTGATGCGCGGCAAGAGGCTCGGCATCGTGGGCTACGGATCGATCGGGCGCGAGACCGCGCGGCTGGGCGCCGCGCTTGGGATGCGCGTGGTCGCGCTCAAGCGAAATCCGAACGAGCGGCGCGACACCGGATGGTGCCCGCCTGGCCTCGGCGATCCAGAGGGTCGTATTCCCGAGCGATGGTTTGGCGGCGATCAGTGCGCCGAGATGCTCCGCGAAAGCGACTACATTTCGGTTACGCTGCCCAACACTCCGCTCACCGTGAAGTTCGTCGGCGCCGAGGAGATCGCGGCGATGAAGCCCGGCGCCTACATCGTTAACATCGGGCGCGGCGCGGTAATCGACGAGCAAGCGCTGATTGCGGCTCTCAAAGCGGGCAAGATCGGCGGCGCCGGCCTCGACGTCTTCGAGCGCGAGCCGCTGCCAGCCGAGAGCGCGCTTTGGGATATCGAGGAAGTGATCATTTCGCCGCATGTTTCCGGCGACTTCCGCGCCTACCTCGATCTCGCGTGCGAGCTCTTCGCCGAGAATCTCCGCCGCTTCGTATCCGAGCGCCCACTGCTCAACCTGGTCGACCCGAAACTCGGCTACTGAATCTCCCAAGCGCTCAGCAGCGTGGCGGCGACGGATAGATGCGAAATCCCTGCATCCGCCGATAGCCATCGAACGACTCGTACATCTTCTCAGCAGCGGGATCGGAAAGCAGATCGAGGTATCGAGCGCCGGCGCGCGCGAATGCTTCCTCGATGAGGCGCGTCCCAATTCCTTGCCTGCGTGCGCCTGCGGCCACTGCAACATCGGTCAGGTACGCGCGAATCTGTCCGTCCGTGAGAATCTGCGCAAAGCCGCACAGCGCGCCGCCGCCCATCGTCGCAACGATCGTGACGGCGCCCGGCGCCGTGAGCGCGCGGAAGGTGCGCTCATTGTCCTGCAGATAGGATTCCCAGCCCTCCACGCGGCACAACTCGATTACGCCGTCGAGATGGCGGCGCGCAAACTCCTCATATGTGATCATCGCCATGGGATTGCTCCAGCTCTTTCAGCGCGGCGAGAAAGCGATCCTTAAGGCGATCGAACGGCCCGTTCGACATGAAGAGCGCGACGTCGCCCGCGCGCGCGTCGTCGAGCATCCGCGCGAGAATCTCCTCGTTCGACGCGCAAGCGGCGGCAACTGGTCCGCGCGAGTTTATTGCTGCCGCGAGCGCACCGGTGTCGAGCCGTTCGCCGACGGGAATCGGATCGTTCTCCTTGAAGTAAACGGGACCGAGATACGCGCGTGAGGCGCGGTCGAACGCCGCCGCGAAGTCACGCTGAAAGACATTGCGCCGCGCGGTGTTCGAGCGCGGCTCGAACGCGGCGAGAATCCTCCTGCCGCTGAATCGCTCGCCGATCGCTTCGAGCGTCGCACGGATCGCCGTCGGATGATGCGCGAAGTCGTCAACCACCGTGATTCCGGCCGCCTCACCGATCACCTCCTGGCGGCGCACGACGCCATTGA
>JASHQJ010000434.1 GCA_030037595.1 Candidatus Binataceae bacterium | reverse complement strand
GGAGCCCTGACCCCTCCTTGCGATTTAATCCGAGCTCGCCCTACGGCGGCTCCTTCGACCGTCCGGGTTCGGCTCCGCTTTGAAAGGCGCGGCGAGCCACGCTTCGACTCGGCCTCCAGCGGCCTTGGATCTCTCGGTCTACCGCGCCCTATGCCAATCTCATCATCACTCTTGATCGCCGATATACAAGGATCTCGCCCGCCGGGGGTTTCGGCGGGCGCAACGAATGGACGACGAGCATGACGGCGAGCATCCACGCGACTTATGGCTCTCCGCGGGATTGCGCACGGAGGACCGCGCGGCCGCCTTCGCTTCAGGATGACCGAAACGGAGACTGCCGCGCATCCCTCCCGTGCAAACGCGCGGTTCGACCATTGAACCGCCATGTCACGCGTCGAGGGGCTCAGCACCAAGACCAGGCGGTTTCAGTCCTCATCTAAATTTCGTAGAGTCGGGATCAAATCTCAGCGCGCGAGAGGATTCGCCATGGCAGAGCATCCAATCGTCGAAACCACCGCCGGCAGACTTCGCGGCACGGTCAACGACGGCATCAGCATCTTCAAGGGTATCCCTTACGGCGGACCCGCCGACGGCGTCGCGCGCTTCAAGCCTCCAATCAAGGCCGCGTCGTGGAGCGGCGTCCGCGATGCGCTCGAGTTCGGACCGCGCGCACTCCAGAGCGACAACAGCTTCGCGCTGATGCCGGAGCTGATAGCGCTCTTCAAAGCCGAGCCGATTCCGATGAACGAGAACTGCCTCGTCCTCAACGTGTGGACGCCCGCGCCCGACGGCAAGAAGCGGCCCGTGATGTTCTGGTGCCACGGCGGCGCATTCATCTCGGGCTCCGGATCGTCGGCCTGGTACGACGGCACCAACCTCGCGAAGAAGGGCGACGTCGTGGTCGTGACGATCAACCATCGGCTCGGCGCCGCGGGTTTTCTCTACCTCGGCGATCTTGCAGGCGACGAATACGCGGAGTCGGGCAACGTGGGCATGCTCGATATCGTCGAGGCCCTCAAATGGGTGCGCGACAATATCGCGGCGTTCGGCGGCGACCCGGGCAACGTGACGATCTTCGGCGAGTCGGGCGGCGGCGCGAAAGTCAGCGTGCTGATGGCGATGCCGGCGGCGCACGGCCTCTTCCACAAGGCGATCATCCAGAGCGGCGTCGCGGTGACCGTGATGGAGCGCGAAGACGCAACCAACACGGCGAAAGCGGTGCTCGATGAACTCGGTCTAGGCGCGAAGGAGATTAACCGGCTCGCGGCGGTGCCGTCGGAGAAGTTGATCGGCGCACAGACCGCAGTGCTCGCAAAGGCCCCCGGAATCGGCGCGATGATGAATCGGCGGAAGGTCGGCTTCAACCCGGTATTCGACGGGCGCGTGCTGCTGGGTCATCCGTTCGAGCCGGCCGCGCCGAAGATCTCCTCCAACGTGCCGCTGATTATCGGCACCAACAAGGATGAAATCCTGCTCTTCGTGCCGCAGCTCTCGAAGCTCGACGAGGCCGGCCTGCAGGTTCGGATGAAGGCGTTCCTCGGCGATTTGGCCGAACGGATTGTCTCGGCGTATCGACGCGCGCGCACCAACGCCTCGGCGGCGGAGATCGCGACCGCGATCACCACCGACCAGTTCATTCGCAACGCGTCGATCACCCTCGCGGAGCGGCAGGCGGCGCAGAAGGGCGCGCCGGTCTTCATGTACCTGTTCAAGTGGGAGACTCCGGTTTTGGGTGGGATGCTCAAGTCGCCGCATGCGCTCGAGATCCCGTTCGTGTTCGACAACGTCGCGACCGATCGCCTGAGCGGCGATGCGCCGACCAAGTTTGCGCTAGCCGATAAGATGAGCCGGGCGTGGCTCGCGTTCGCGCATCGCGGTAATCCGAATCACGAAGGACTGCCGAAGTGGCCGGCGTACGACTCGGCGACGCGTGCGACGATGACGCTCAATGATGAGTGCAAGGTCGAGAACGATCCCTACGGGCCCGAGCGGCGCGCATGGTCAGCGTCATGAGCGGTGCCGGAAAAGCAAAAGTTAAGCGAAGAATCGGGCATTGCGATGTGATCATCGCCAACGCTTCGGCACGCTCTTGAGGCGCGCGACCCCGAGCTCGTGACACCAGCTCTGGAAGCCATCGCGCGGCACTCCAGCGAATCGTAGATCCTCCAGCGACTCAGCAATCGGAACTTTATCAACCAACGTGGCAAGGCGCCGATAGAGCGTCGCCTCGTCCCGACGCTCGACGAGCGTCGCCGCGAGCTGAGGTGCGCCGCGAAGCTTGACCTTCCACTCGAACGGGTCGGCCGGGATGTCCTCGAGCCGCTCATACGCGCCCACTAGAAGCGCCGAACTCTTTTGCCCGAAGCCTGGCAAGCCCGGAAAGCCGTCGGCGCTGTCGCCCGCGAGCGCGAGAAAGTCGGGCATCGAGTGCGGCGCGAAACCTCGAAGCTCGCGGAACGCCGCCTCGTTGATGACCTTCCGTTGACGGCGATCTACCTGCACCACGCGATCTTCGTCGAGGCACTGCCCCAGGTCCTTGTCGGGAGTGAGGATACGCACCTGCTCGAAATCGTTGCGGAAATGGCGCGCGGCGGTCGCGAGCGCGTCGTCGGCCTCGTACTCGCGCATCGGCCACGCAGTCACGCCGATCGCGCGGACCGCATCCTCGGCGGCGTCGAATTGCGAGCGCAGCTCGGGCGGAACGCCTTCGTCGCTCTTGTAAGGTGGATAGAGATCGTTGCGGAACGATCGAATCGGATTGTCGAAGGCCACCGCGATATGCGTGACGGCTTCCTCGGGATCGTTGAGCAGTGCGAGTAGCGACTCGACGATTCCGACCGTCGCCTTCGCGTCGGTTCCATTCGGCGCGAGATGCACGGGGCGCGGTGCGAAGTGCGCGCGATAAAGCTCGTAGGTGCCGTCAACGAGATGCAGCCTCATGCGGCGACATTAGCACCGCGGAAGCCGTCAGACTTGTCGACGGGCATTCGATGTGTTGATGAATCTGCGCCGCGTCAGAAGAGATATTCCTGCGGCGTGATCGCGGTCATCGCCTTCGCCCGTCTGACTGCCGCGGCTACTTTCCGCGAGGGCTTGCTCTTTGGCGTTTTCCGCAACCCGAGGAAGGTCAACAATCGCGCCACGAGCGGTAAGGATTTGCCCGCAATCGTCCTCCGACGATTCCTGATAACCAACCTGCGAGGCAGATGCAGCTCGCGATAGCCGTTGATCGCGATCGGCAGCGGCATCTGGATGCCGGTCTTTATGGGCGCGGACAACATCATCAATGGAAAACGATGACGCTGAATCATGAATGCTTCCGTTCTCGACACTCCTAGACTCTTGAGTTAGCAACCGCCGCGCCATCATTGGCGCGCGGCGTGGGCTTACTCAGATACCCAAAGGGCCAGTATCGTCGAGGAAATCTTGGAGGACCGGTTCGAGGCCGGATCGAGTGCCCGGCGGGGGCATTTCAAATTTAAAACTCGCCGTAATTCAAAGTGAACTGTTCGCCGCATCAGTAGATCCAGAAATCACAACACAACCGGCCTTTTTTCCAGCGGCATGCGCCATGCAGGTAGTGAGGTACAGGACGCCGGCGTATGGCGCCCAAAATTGATGAAGCGAATTGAACTCGTGATTGAACCCGCCGCGCTCGGTCGCCTGACCGAGGCCGCCGATGCCCTTAAGTTGTCGGAATTCGACGTCACCGAGGTGCGATGCGCGCCCGGTGCGAACAAACTCCAGCGACAGCGCCTCTATCGCGGGCGCCAGTTCGTCGCCGACCTGGTCGAGCGGCTCAAGGTTGACCTGACCGTTGAGGATGAGATGGCAGCCGGCGTCGTTGATCGGCTGATGGAAAACGTGCGGCCGCTGAGCGTCGCCGTGCTGAGGCTCGATCGCAGTGCAGTGACCGCTGCCGATAATACGCGGCCCTACGTGGCGCAGGCGGCGCTCAGGGCGTGATGAAGTTCGGACGGTGAGGAGCCGCGGCTCCCGCCGATCCAAGGTGAGTGATGACTATGCTTGCTGGAGTCGTGATGCTGGCTGTGATGGTGGCAGTGGCTTTCTATCTCGATCGTGAAATCGACAATGACGACTCGGTTCACGATTCGCGGCTGCATCGCCTCGATCGCTGATCAGTAGCGATGTTCCATTTCTCCCACGAAATGCTCGCGACGTGGATCGCATTCGGCGTCGAAGTCTCGCTCTTCGTGCTGATTCCGATCTACCTGCGCGCGCGATGGCGGCGCGAAATCCGCAACCGTATTCGAATCCTCTACGATAGCCGCCAGCCAGAGTTCTCCCGCTCGGCCAACGTGCTGCCATTCACGCCGATTCGAACGCAAGTGAATCCCCGACTTCGATGCCGCTCAGCTTCGCGGCGCCCGTTGCAAGCTCGATCGCCTTCGGCGCGCCGGAGACAATTGACGAAACCCGCCACGGCTTCAACTCGCGATCGATTTTGATTACGCGGTCGCCACGCCCGAGGAACACAATATCGATCGCGAACTTCATGAAGAACATGTGCATCCACATGAATGGCGCGAACCGGCCGTTGACGAAGAGCATCCCATCGCCCGCGCCGACGCTCTCGCGTCCCAGCAGTCCTCGGCTCTGAGCCGCGAGGCTTTCGGCGCATTCCATGCGCTCGCATACGACGGTGCCGCGGGTCCGATTGATTACCCTAAGTAGCAGCCCCCATTTCTGCTCCCACCCTGGCCCGGCTCACACGATGAACTCAGTCTTCAGTCCGATCGTATCGTAATCAACTAAGATGAGGGTAAGCGTTACGCTTATCTCGAAGTCTTCAATTCCCTGGAGAGCGGACTCAAGCTTGACCGGCAACTATCTGCTCACAATCAATGAAAGATCGCTCGGAGGAATGGAACTCCAGAAGGAAACCGATCCTAATCCGGCCTGAACGCGCGCCAGTATTGAATGCTCACAAAAAGGTTGTTGTCGCCCGATGATCCGCCTGCCTAAGCTTCCTTGCGGAAGTCCCGAGCTGATGTAAAGCAGCGCCCCTTTCGGCATCCACCGCTACAGGGAGAAGGCGTGGTTCGCGGCGCGGGCCAGCCCCTCGGCGCGCCATAAACTGAATCTTGAAACTCCACCGCTCCTTACGATCGTCGGTTATGGTAATAGCGAGAGCGCTCGTGCTGGCGCTCTTGATCATTTGTGGCGTGCTTACGACGGCGAGGGCCCAGACCAGCGCGCCCGCGATTCTAGCCGATCAGCCTTCGACTCTCCCGGGAACGAAGATCACGATGGGCAACTGGCAGCTGTACCGGCAGTACATGTCACAGGGTATGATCGCGTTGTTCGAGGGCTCCCATTTCTGGCGGATGCCCGAGGATGTTGTGATCGAAATTGGTCCAACCGTTTCGATCCCAGTGCCCGAAAAATATCAGCAGGACACGAAGGCAAATGCCGACCGCGTGCGCCTCGTGCGGCAGCCGGACGGCGGCTACGTTGCATCCGGGTACGTCGCAGGGGTGCCGTTCCCGGAGCCTCTGAAAGGTGACCCCGCACTCATCGGCGAACGAATTTTCTGGGACCTCTACTATCGCTATCAACCACGGGTTCAAGGCGCTCAGAATTTTTCCTACAGCATCGATCGCGCAGGGAACATGACGCAGACGTCGGAATCGACGTATGTACAGTCGCAATTGACGTATCTTAGCGATCCCGGGATCCCGGCGACGGCGTCCGGTGACGACTCCATCTATACCGCGAAGTTCAACGAACAGGTTTCGCCCGAGCAATCGAAATACTCGACGCTGCTCGATTTGCTGCCTGCCGATCCATCCAGGCTCGATGAGCTGTACGAATACGTGCCGACGCTACGAAGGTCGCTGCGACTGTCGCAAGCCGCGCGATGCGCGCCGGTGTTCGGCAGCGACTATCTCGTTGACGATGAGAACAACGGTCCTCCGGGTCTGCCGCAACTCTTTAAAGTTGATTACCTGGGAGAGCAGAAGGTGCTCGCGCTTGTGCACGCGGCGCCCGAAGCGTTCGATTCGGCAGGAACGGCAGTCGATCTGGACCCCCGTTACTATTTTCCGGGCGGCGCAAGTGTGATTCCGTTTCCTCGTCCTGCCGCTGGCAAATGGGAGCTGCGCGACAGTTACGTAATCGCGCTCGAGCGATTGCCTCAATTTGCGAATGGCTATTGCTACGGCAAACGCGTCTTGTATGTCGACAAGGAAAATTACTTTGCTGGAGCGCAGCTTGACCTTTACGATTCCACCGGCCAGCTCTTCAAGTCACAGTTGATATTTTCCTATCCCGAGCACATTCCGGGAACTGACCACGACGAGGCACAACTCGTAGCCGGATCGAACACGTCATTCCTTATCAACTTCAAGGATCGGCATCTCAGTCTCGAGCCAAACCTGCATGCCTGTATCAACTCGGACTGCGCGCGCAACGGTTACCTGGACATCAGGCGCTACGCGAGTCCCGACGGCCTGATGAAGATCGTGCAATAGGACAATTGGCTATTGCGCGCCTCGATGAATAGCAGATTCGCACGTCCCCGACGTTTGGCGATACTGATTCTGGCGGTGCTGATTTCAGCCGCTTCGGCTGTTCGAGCCGAGGCGCAAAGCAACGCCTTACCGAATCTTGCCTCGCAATTCGGGCGCGACATCTTCACCGGAGCGGCAGAACCGGTTCTCGACTTGAGCCGCTCCGAATCTCCTTTGAGCGGCCTTTCGATATCGGGTCTTTTGAGCAACACGACTGGGATGTGGGCGAATTCCGCCGAGCTGACCAACTTCGGACGCTCGTCGGGAGAGCATCACGGTGCGAATTCGCTAGCGGTCGAACGCAACTGGATCCAGGTTGATACCAACTACGTACTCGACGGCAATAATAAGTTCTTTATCCGCTTCTGGGGAGTATATGAGCCGCCCTATCGGTGGGAGTCGAACAATATACTCAGTGTGCGGCAGGTTTACGATAAGAATCAGTCGCAGTTCTATAATCAGTATGGAGTCCGCGACGCGTTCTGGAAAAACACCACCGGCCCACTGACACTTTTTCTAGGCCGCCAAATAGTTACTTGGGGCGAATCGATTTCATTTCGGGTAGGCGATGTTATCAATCCACAGGACCTCAGTTGGAATTTCGGATTCGCCAACCTGGAGCAATCGCGGCTACCACTCTGGATGGCGCATCCGATTGTCAATCTGCCAAAGCTGGGTCTGCTGACGGATAACTTCATAGAAGGTGTATGGGCGCCGGCATGGCAGCCCATGTACACCAACGTTGACTACGCCGATCAACGCTATGCCGGGCAGTACGAGGTCGCCGGCGCGGTTAACCTTCTACCACCGGGCGGTGCGCGCTTCGATACGTATCCTTATCCGTTCACAATTCCAGTGGACACTCCGCGCGGCTCGCAGCCCGCGTTTCCGCAGGTCACGAATCTTGCGACGCCGGTACAAACCTACAAGCTGCCCGCGGACACGTGGGCGAACTCTGTCGAGGGATTTCGCGTACACACTCTCGTCGAGGACGCCGAGATAACTGCTCTCTACTGGCACGGCCATCAGCTCAATCCCACAATGTTCGTAAACGGCACGCCCAAGACGGGTCAGACTTTTCAATTTCGTTATCCGGGGTTGAACGATATCGGCGTCACGCTGAATCGTCCTATCTATCTTCCCGTCGGCGCGGGTTCGAACATTCCATTCGTGCTGAGAACGGAAGGCGTATGGCAGGATCGCACTCCCTTCAACACGATCAACATGGTGCGTCCGAGCGCCGTCGTGTACTCGAGTACGCTCAACACTCTAGGCGCTCTCGATATCGATGGCCTTGCCGTTCCGTGGCTGAGCCGCACCGGCGCGCTGACGGTGAATCTCGAATGGAATAACTACACGATCTTGAGCCCCAACAAAGACATGGTCTATGGCGGCTACGTGGAGCGATGGCGCCATAACGAAGAAAATGTGCTGCTCAGCATGAGCACCAGTTGGTGGTGGGGCGCGATCGTTCCGACGCCCTCGGGAATCTACAATCCCGACGGCAACACGTGGGAGTTCTTTCCGAATATCGTTTTCACGCCGCCATGGACGGACAAGTATCTGTTGATGCTGCAGTACATCGGCGTGCTCAGTAACGACAAATACAGCGCTTACGCGGGCGGCAACTTCAAAGGCAAAAACATCCTGCTGCTGCAATTTCAGTACAACTTTAACCTGGTGCGGGGACGAAGCTGATTTTGCCCCGCGGGAACTTTTGCCGCGTATCGAAGATTGAAGAATTGCACTCGACGATTCGAAATGGCCGCCGCGAAGTGGAATAAGAGAAGGCACTTCGAACAGGAAGTTCTGCCCGAGCTCGACGTCCTGTTCGCGGCAACGCTCTATCTTGCGCGCGACCAGGACGGAGCGAATGATTTGTGCGAGAAGACAATGGTGCGCGCGTATCGTGTCTTTAACCGCAAGCTCAAGGTTAACAACTCGCGGGCGTGGCTGCTCGCGATATTGCACGAGATCGTCCGTGCAGAAAGAGCCGCGCCACTTTCACAGGCAGGCGCAGTGCCAGATTCTGCCAAGCCCTGCGAGTCACTGAATTTGGCTCATCGAGACCCCGACGCAGAGTCGCGGCCCAACCTCGAGATTGGGCTGGATCGCGTGCTACACGAGCTGCCCGACGATTTCAGGGCAGCGGTGGTGATGGTCGATGTCGCGGAATTGACCTATCACGACGCAGCCAAGGTGCTCGAGGTTCCGATCGAAACTGTGCGTGCACGAATTTCGCAAGGACGCGCGCTGATGCGCGCCGCGCTCGCGCAGTTACGCGGTCCTGGAGGGTTCGCGCGTGCCTGAGAAGAATCCTACGGGCAGCGGCGCCGACCGTATCGATCATAGGCAATATGTCGAACGATGCCTCAGTGCCGACAACGACGGCGACTCCGACAGCGCCGAGTTTGGTGCTGCGCGCGCTCACGTCGAGAGATGCGCCGAATGCAAGGAGATGCTCGCTGCCGCGACTAAGATGAAAGCAGAGACGCTAAGTCTGGGAGCTGTGCGCGCGCCTCGCGACCTGCGCGCGCGGATTCTCGCCGCGCTCAATGAAGTTGATCGCGAAGCAGAAGCCCGCGAGCGCCGCAGGATCGTCGCCTGGATATCAGTCGGAACGATTGCGGCCTGTCTCGTTGCGATCGTCTTTATGCAGTTGCGGCCGGTCTCGAACCCCACCTTCGACGCCGCGATCGCTACCTTCAACAAGATGGAGCCGAACTTCACTCCCAACGTGCCTTCGAATTCGCCCGATCAGCTCGCTGCCGCGTTCATCTATCAATTCGGCGTGCCGATGGCGTGGGATTTTTCGTTGCTGGGACTCAGCACCGTCGGTGGACGTTTCGAGCACAATTCCGACGGCGCGCCGGTGGGTTATAGCCTCTACAAGGGAGATCGCGGCGCGCTGCTCTGCATCGTCTATCGCGATGAGGCCTTCAACTTCCCCCGCGGTGGTGAACTGGTAAAAGGAATTCATCTTTACCGCTACAAGGGTTACTCGATCGCAGCGACCCGGCGCTACGCGGTATTCGCGATCCTCGTGACGAAGCTACCCGCCTCGGACCTTTCGCAGGTCTTCGCGCAGCTCCCCGGTTAAGCGATCGAGCGTTGAAGTATCACGCACGCGAATATGCTCCAGGCTCTAGACGTACTTGATCGGCGTCATGAATCCGAAGTCCTGATGTAATTGCATCTGACGATGAAATAGGGTCAGGCCTGGATCGTCCTCAGATGCGAAGCGGCTTCGTAAACATCTTAACCTTGGACGGATCCTCTCGCCATTCGGCCGGTTGCACGTCGATGTAGACCTCGACCTCGTTGCCGTCCGGATCGAGCAGATAGACGCTGTGCGTCACTCCATGATCGGACATCCCGACGATGGGCACGTTGGCCTCACGCAGGCGCGCGATCGCGGCGCGCAATTCCTCGTCGGTCTCGCCGATCTTCAGTCCGAAGTGATAGAGGCCGACGCGCGGCTTATGTGGAATTGGCGCAGCCTCGGAGCCGACCTCAAGCAACAGGAGCTCGTGATGAGTGCGGCCCGATGAGAACGCCGCTACTCCCCTTCCATGACCGAGCTCGTTCCAGCCGAGAATCTCGCCGTAGAAACGCCGCGAGGCATCCAGCTCTTTGACGTAGAGGACAACGTGCCCGAGCTCTTTAACTTCCATCGCAATCTACCTCCGTAGGAAGGTGTATCCAGGCAACCAATTCGTTGTGGTGCGACAATTCCAGCGCTTATCACTCTGTCTTCCACATTCTATGCGAACGAGCCCTTCATCGCGGCGATGTTCTTGACGTCGCAGTAGAAATCGAAGCTCCAGTTGCCGCCCTCGCGGCCGATTCCCGAGTTGCGGCTGCCGCCGAACGGTGCGGCGAGCTCGCGCACGAAGAAACAATTCACCCAGACGGTGCCGGCAACCACCTGCTTCGCAAGGCGCATCGCGCGTTCCTCGCTTTTGCTGAAGATCACCGCGGCGAGACCGTAAGTGGTGCCGTTCGCGAGCTTGATCGCTTCCTCCTCGTCGCGGAAGGTCTGCCATGTGAGGACCGGACCGAATACTTCGCGCTGCACGATTTCCTGTTCCTGCGCAACTCCATCCAGCAGCGTTGGCTCGAAGTAGAGTTCGCCGGCGCTGTGGCGATGACCCCCCCAAACGGGTTTAACTCCAGATTTGAGAGCGCGTTCCACGAAACCCTCGACGCGCTTGTAGTGCTGGGGCGTGATGAGCGGGCCGACGCGGGTGTTCTTGTCGCGCGGATCGCCGACGGTGACCTGTGACACAGCGGTGCGGAACTTCGCCTGAAACTCGTCCGCGACTTTCGCATCGACCAGGAGTCTGGTACCCGCAAGGCAGACCTGTCCCGCGTTGAAGTATTGTCCCGCAGCAGTCTGCGCGGCCGCATCCAGATCGGCATCAGCGCAGATAATGAGTGGCGACTTGCCTCCCAGCTCGAAACTAACGGGCGTCAACGATCGCGCGCATGAAGCGCCGATCAATTTTGCGGTGTCAGTCGAGCCGGTGAAGCTCAGACGATCGATGTCCGGATGCGAGGCGAGCGCCGCGCCCGCTTCTTCTCCAATCCCCTGCACAATATTGAGTACGCCGGGCGGAATGCCGGCCTCCGCGGCGAGATCAGCCATCAGGGAACACGTCAGCGGCGCCCACTCGGGTGGCTTCACCACCGCAGTATCGCCCGCGCCCAGACAAGGCCCGACCTTCCATGTCGTCAACATGAATGGCCCGTTCCACGGCGTGATCAAGGCGCCGACGCCGGCCGGATCGAAACGAACATGATTGACGACTTCGGGCGACTCGATCTTCCCGTCGTTCAGCTTGAGCGCGCGATCGGCAAAGAACTGGATGTTAAGCGCGGCGCGCGGGACCATGCGTGCAACATTGCCGACGAGCAGCGAGCCGTTGTCTTCGGTCTCGACGGCTGCGATATCCCTCGCGTGATCCTGAATCGCCCTGGCGAAGCGGCTCAAAAGGGGATGCCGGCCTTCAGGGCCGAGCGCCGCCCACGCCGGGAAGGCTCTTCGCGCGGCCGCGACGGCCGCGTCCACTTCCTCCGCTCCGGCGGCGCTCACGTCCGCGATGTGCTTGTTATTGATTGGCGAGCAATTCGGAAACTTACGTTTCGATTCGACGCGTGCGCCATCGATAAAGTGATCGGTCGAGACTTCAACGCCCGCAACTTTGACTCTGCTCATGCCGGACCTCGCGCAGTACTTGGTTGCTGACTTCCTCCAGCGACTGCCCCCTATCATGCGCCATACTCAAGGCGCGCTGCCAGCGAAAACGCCGACGGATTCGCCCCGACGCGCATCAGCTCTTCGGCGATGTGATTGAAGTGCTAGATGCCGCGTGGCGTCTCGCTTTCAGCGGTTCCTCTGAACAAGTTGGACCGGGTTGCCGTCCGGATCGGCTATCCACGCCGCCCGTAGCCTGCCCTCGAGAAAGTCATGCGCAGGAGTGAGAAGCGGCGCGCCCTGCGCAACTAATGCTTTCACTGCGGCATCCGTGTCGTCGGTCCAAAGAACGATTTCGATCCAGTGCGCCTCTCCACCGGGTCGCAAGCCGTGATGCTCTCTGGCGGCCTCGATTGTTGCAATTCCGAGAGTGAACCCGTCCAATTTGAGTTGGATATGTTCCGGCTCGCCAGAGGCGGGAGTGCGGAACGTCTCGACGAAGCCGAGTTCTGAATAGAATGCCACCGCCCGAGCAAGATCGCGCGAATAGAGATTGATCATTGGAGCACTGAAGGTGGGCATCGTAGTCCTCCGGCCTTAATTCATCCGCTAATCGATTCCGGCGCCTCGGTCGCCGCGCGAGGAACTCTGGCCGACTGCGCGAGCATCCACCCGGCTACACCCACAACGGGTCCGTACTCAACCACCATCGTAGCCCAGACGGGAAGCGGCCAGTAAAATGCGAGCGAGCTCACGGTCCAAATCGCGAGCGGCAGCGTTCGTGGAAGGAAAAGAAACGGGGAAACCCAGAGGAGGTACCACGGATAGATCGTCGGCGCGAAGAGGAGAGTTGCCGCAGCGGGCCAGGCCCACGCCTCTGGTGAATCGATCGGAAATTGCCGACGCGCCCAGAGCGCGACAACTAAACCGAGAACCAGTGGAACTACGACCAGGCGTGGACTCGGGAAGACCCACTCTAGTACCGAATACACCGGCGCGTTGACACGCCACTTCGCCAGATAATCTCCTAGTGAGCCAAGCGGCAACCTTCCTTGGCGGAGAAATGGTATGTACAGCGCAACGAGGACTCCGACACCTACGGCTGCGTCGCGAAGCCGAGCGCGACGCCATAGGAGGGGAACCAAAGTCACCGGTAGGAACTTCACACCGACTGCTAACACGAACGATACTCCTGCAAGCGTGCACCTGCCTCGCACAAGTGAGGCGGCGGTCACAACGAGACACAGTGCACCCAATAGATCTACATGTCCGTTTCCCGCCCCCTCGATTGTTACGAGTGGATTCCATGCGTAGGCCAGAACCCACCACAAGTTCCGGTCGGATGCCGCCAGCCAGGATAAAAGAATGGCTGCCAAAGCCACATCACCGAGGAAGATTGCCGACTTCATTGCGCGCGCCGACTCATTCACGGTCGCCACGACGCGAAAGAAAAGTTCCGCAGCGGCCGGGTAGGGTGTCGGTTCGCCGCGATGATTCATAAGCAGAGTCTCGGTGGTGTGTAACTGCCGATACTTATTGTCACTCGGCACTACTACATAAGGACTGTAGCCTAACCTCTGGATTCTGCCGTCCCAAACATACCTATAGACATCTGTTGATAGGGTTGGCGGTTGGAATAGCAGAGGAACTCGCCATGCCGCAGCGAGTGCGAGACACAGCACAAGCATCCAATTGCTTCCGCGGATCGACCTACGAAGTAGCCAGAAAGTGCGAATATACGCGATGCCTGCTAACGCAGTGCATGCGACGAATACGAGCGGATACGTTGTGCGATCGAAGAAAGAGATTCCAAGCATGCAACCGGCGATGACTATCCCCCAACCGAGAACAGCCGCTGCCGTTACGCTTTCGTTCTTCACCGCCCCTTAATCTCCGACCGGCGTGCGAGCCACGCCGCGGTCCGCATGGCGCGCTGGGGAAACGTACGAAGCTCAGTGGACAATCGCGCCAGATCCACGGCCTCATCCACGTCATAACAACTTTCGGTGATTGCCACGCTAAGACCAAGATCTCGCGCGCTTGCGATCAAAGAATCAAAGGCGCTGCCAGTCCCCATCCGCTGCGTATCAAATAACTTTGCTTGCGCGGTCTTAGAGCCTACCAGATAGTAGCCACCATCGATCGTCGGACCTACAACCACGTCCGCCTCGTCGAGGAGCCGGAAAGCCTCTTCGAGCGTCTCCGGTGGCAAATGAGGGCTGTCGCCATCGATAGCGACGACGCGGCGGTATCCTCTGCTAACAAAAGTACGAAAGGTTGAGGCCAAGCCAGCGGCAAGACCCTCGCCCTGTTGTCCGACGATTTCGATTGCAGGCAACCAGTTAGCGAGATCGGATACATCTGAAGCTGGGCATACGATAGCGACTGCATCAGTTGGGACTGAGCGAGCGAGATCCAGCGTATCTTCGATCATGCACCGATAAAGATCGACGATGGCTTCGCTAGGCAGGCTGGCGGCGAGTCGAGTTTTTACATGGCCCGGGCGGGCAGCTTTCGCCATGATGATCAGGGCACGCTCACCAAGATCTGAACGAGCTTCTTTCAAGCGCGATGCTCGTGCGCAGAGGTGGTCTCGAAGAGGTGATACTTCAAGATGGCGCCGAGAATTCCCCACGCGGCGCCAAAGCTGCCTCGGAAGGTGCCGCTTATCTTCGACGAGCCGATCCGCGGATGGTAACTGACAGACACTTCGGTAATCCTAAGTCCATGCCGGGCGCCTTTCATGATCATCTCGACGGGCCATCCGTAAGTCGATTCCTGCAGCTCGAGGGCTATGAGAGCTTGATACCGTGCTGCTCGAAACGGACCGAGATCGCTGAGGCGGACTCCACTGAGAAGAGCGATCAGGCGCGCCGCGAGACGATTGCCGACCACCGCATGCCAGGGCATAGCTCCTGCCGTCCGTTCACCGGCCAGCCGCGAACCAATCACCATATCTGCGGTGCCTTCTCGCAGCGGCTCTAGCAGGCGCGACATCTCGGCCGGTCGATCGCTGTAGTCCCCATCCAGGAATACGACGACATCCGGCGCGTTGACTGCGGCAAGTCCCGTGAGGCAGGCGCGGCCATAGCCACGCCGCAGCTCCTGCAAAACCTCGGCTCCCATCTCGCTCGCAATCTTCGCCGTGCCGTCGGTTGAATCGCTGTCGACGACAATTACTTGATCAACCACTTCCCGCGGGATGTCAGCCAGGACCCGGCCGATAGATTGGGCTTCATTGTAAGTGGGAATGACTACCGACACGCGCACAGGTTCAGATTGGATACTTCGGCCAGCGCTGCGCGAACGTGACGTCCAAAGCTGCGCGGCGTCCCGACGCTCCGATGCTTAACGCCGCAGCAACGGCCATCGGAACCAGCAACTCCCATATCCAGCCCAGTCCCCACTCAGAAACCCAGAGCCCCGTCAGAAATCCAAATGCTACGAGCGCGGCCGCCCGGGATAGCAATCCGATGATAAGGAAGATCCCAAGGCTACATTCGAGAACGCCTTGAGCGGGACCAGTTAAAGGGGCGTGGGCGGCAGTAATAGCCATCACGTGTTTCCAAACTTCCGGCGCGTGGCCATATTGGATGTAGTAGCGAATCAAACTCGCATATCCTTTTGCGGTGTAAAGATCCTTGTGGAGGTTCTCGAAGAACGTCGACAAGAACAGCGCACCGAGCGTGATTCTAAGCAGAGCGAGGACTAGCTCAGAATTGAGTGCGGGTAGCTTGGAGTCGTTCAACCTTTATGCCTCTCATGTTGTTGCGCACCAAACACTGTCGTGCATGCGCTCCCTGCCTTTGGGAATTGACGCAGGCTTTCGGGTCGGCCGTCGAAGGAAGGCACAGGCTTTTTCGTAGCGAACGGACAAAACTCATCGGGCAAGTCTAATCCTCCGCGCAGCAGTCGGCGGCTCGGACAGCCGCCGCGACATGACTGGACGAAGCGACAATTCGCGCAGAAGCGTGGAATCTGATCCAGCTCGCGAAAAGCCGGCGAATCTACAATCGTCGGTCCGAGCTTCTCGAGTTCTGTCAAACTGAGATTGCGCTTCGGCCAATAGACGCAGGGGAGTACTTGGCCTTTCGGGGTGACGCGGATAGTACCCTTTCCGCAACCGCCCGCTTGAGCCTCAAATCCGAGAAGCGCGCGCACGATAGGTTCGTTACATACAGCTAGGGGACACGACTCGAGCAACCTCTGAAAGCCTGTCCAGAACTGTTCATAGTTGAGTGAGAAGGCATCCGTCTTAACAGCCTGGTATACATTCACCCGGAAGTTCGCGCCCAGCCGGGATGCGAGCGCTCCGAGGTCAGGAAGTTTGGCATAATTCGTCCGCATCATGACGGCGATAATCGTAACTGGCACCCCGAGACTTAGAGCCCGCTCGGTCTGATCGAGCACAAGCCGCCAGCTACCCGGCCCACGCCAGGAATCCTGCTCGCGCTCGGTTGTGAAGTCCAAAGAAAACTCGATATCGGCGAAAATCCGCAGCTCGTCGTCGCTTAAGACCGCCGCCGTGTAACCATTCGAAGTGAGCGCTATTGTCGTGCCGCGCTCGCGTAGATATTGGAGGATCGCGTGAAACTCCGGATGAAGTCCGTTCTCGCCGGTCCCAAGGTTGACCGATCGAACCGGTACACTCTCACAAACACGCCGAACATCATCGAGAGTTAGTCGATCGATTCTATCGGTATCCCTATAGCAATGAGCGCAGGCGAGATTGCACTCGTTGGTGAGACCAAGGCCGATCGAAAAGCCATTGGCGGCAGCTTTTTCCATTATCTCGGCGCTCGACTCGCCTCGCGGCAGACCGGTCGAAGATCACTTCCAATCGAACATTCAACTACGAACCAGTTATCGCATAATCCGCGCGCAGAGGCGACGCCGAACTATTCCGATGCTGGTTGCGCCATCATCCAGTGGTCCGATCCTGCCACTTTTACGGACACATCCGTAAATGTCAGGTGAACAGGATTTCCGTCCGCGGTGCCGCGATGCTCGGTGGAAAAGAGCAGCGGCCCAGCCTTCTTGTAGCCAGCCCAGGTTACTATCACCAGCTTGGGCGGCTTGCTTCCGCCCCGATGATAGACCATTTGCTCAACTCGCTTGTCGGCGCCGACGTAAAGTTCCCAGGTGTCGCCGGGAGTGTAGCCGTGACCTGAGCCGTATTTGATCCTGATCAGTTCAGCGGAACCTTTCCCCATCGGCAGCTTCCGCATTCCCTCATCTGTCACTGTCGCCCCGTCCCATACAACGTGGAACGGGAAGATCAGCCAATACTGATCGTTGATGAATGCCGGATCGATTTGTGTCTTGATGAGGTCGCTCTGACTGCTGAGCTGCGAGCGCCGATAGGTAATCTTAGTGGGCTTGCCGTCTTTGTCCTTACCTTCGTAGGTAATTGTTTGGGTCTTCGGATCCCACTCCCACGATTCAGAGCGTTTGAGGTTGAGAGCCGGGAGATCCAGATTGAAGGTGTAGCGGATTCCGTCAACTCGCCCGAACGAATCGAGGCCGAAGGCCTTGGCTACCTCTTCGGCAATCGGCGGCACCTGTTGCGCCCCGGATGTTACAGGGAGGGCCAGCAGAATGCTGAAGAATAAAAGGCGGATCAGGTAGAGGCGGCTCGAATTTGTCATCAACGTGTACCCTCTCGGCAAACTAACGTCCCCTTTCGATGAAACTTTCGGGCTTGCGGTTACAGGAGTTGCCGCGCATCAGAGAACGCAGCGCACGCCGTTGCGATCCATCTCGGCCACGCACTTGTTGCACGAAATGCATCGCGAGCGAGTCGCTTCGCCCTGCTGCATGCGGTTGATCAGGTCAGGATCGGCGATTAGCGCGCGTCCCATCGCGACGAAGTCGAAACCCTCACGCATCGCTGTTTCCAGATTGTCGACTGAAAGGACACCGCCGAGCAGTACCAGGGGCACGCGCACGGCGCGCCGCACCGCGCGGGCATCTTCGAGAAAGAACATTTCCTTGAAAGGATACTCTCTGATGATACGGTTGCCGAAGAATCTCAGCGACAACTTCTGAAACGGGTTGTGCTCGACTTCGATCATTTCCTTGATCGGTCGGGCGCCGCGAAACAGATAGAAGGGCGTCCTGCTCGTAAAGCCTCCGCTGAGCACGATCGCGTCCACTCCTTCTCGTTCCAGGGCCTGCGCAATCTTGACCGATTCATCGAGCTCGAGGCCGCCGCGAAAACCATCGCGCAGATTCGTCTTGCAAAGAATCGGAAAGCCCGCGCCGACTCGCTCGCGCACGCGGCGCAATACGGTGAGCGGCAATCGCATCCGGTTTTCCAGGCTACCTCCCCACATATCGCGTCGGCGGTTCGTTGCTGGACAAAGAAACTGGCTCAGCAGATAGCCGTGGCCGAGATGCAATTCGAGCGCGTCGAAGCCGGCTGATACCGCCATCGCGGCGGCGGTTCCGAACTCGTCGATAACCTGCGCGATATCGGCTTCGGTCATCGCGCGCGTGAACGGCACGCCGGACATGAGGCCGTATTCGTTCAGCCGAAACGACGGCCCAAGCGAGCATCGGCGCGGCAGCGTCGTGTTGCGGCTGAAATAGCCGCAGTGTCCGAGTTGGATCGATACCGCCGCGCCTTCCGTGTGCACCGCTTCGGTCAGCGCGCGCAGCTTGGGCAGGATCGCGTCGCGCATATACATCTGCGCTTCGAAAGTGCGGCCGTTGGGCGAAACCGCGCAGTACGCAACCGTAGTCATACCCACACCGCCGGCCGCCAATTCGCGATGATGCCGGATCAGCGCGTCCGACGGCACGCCGCCGGGCGACATGCCCTCGTAGGTCGCGGTCTTGATGACGCGATTGCGAAGATTGAGCGAGCCGAGGCGCGCGGGGCTGAATACTTTCCTGCGTACCGCGTCGTTTGGCGTCTGCTCATTCATTGAAGCCGCTTGAACTTAGCACGGTTTGCGGCCAGAAGGTCTGGTGAGGTTCTAACTCTATGCCTGAAATCGATCGCACTCGCGCCATTGGCGCAAATGTCGGCTCATTCGATCCAGTGGAGACCGCCCGCCGCCTGCAACCTCTTGTTCGCGCTCATGCCGACGAAACCGAGCGCGGACGCAGACTGGCGGCGCCCGTGATTGAGGCGCTCCACTCGGCCGGCCTTTTCACGATGGGACTCTCCTCGGCGCTGGGCGGAAGCGAAACACCAACCCTGCAGGCGATTCGCGCGATCGAGGAAGTCAGCTACGCCGATGGCGCGAGCGGCTGGAACGTGATGATTACGTTCGACACCGCTATATGGGCCGGCTTTCTGCGCGGCGCCTCGCGCGATCTGGTCGCTTCGATGACGAAGCCGATCGTTACGGGAACCCTGAGTTCTCCAGGCCGGATCCAAAAGGCCGATGGTGGCTATCGCATTTCGGGCCGATGGAAATTCGGCAGTGGATGCCAGAATGCCGATGTCATCCTGGTCGGCGCATTTCTGTCCGAGGGCAGCAAACCAGTGCTCGGACGAAGCGGCGCGCCGCAGATGCTGCAGATCGCGCTGCGTCCTGCGGAGGTTAACATCCTGGACACGTGGCACGTCACCGGAATGCGCGGCACCGGCAGCCACGACTTCACCGTCGATAATCTTTTCGTTTCCGCCGAGCGCGCACTGCCGCTGAACATCATCGAGCCGTTTGAACGCGGCCCTCTTTATGCTTTTCCGATGCTCGCGAGCTTCGCGGTCGCCAAAGGCGGCGTGGCGCTTGGAATCGCGCGTCATGCGATCGACGCGTTTAAGGAAATCGCGCATGCCAAGGTTCCCGCCACCAGGAGGAGCGCACTTCGGGAGCAACCCGCAGTGCAGATCGATCTCGCGCATGCCGAAGCGATCGTGCATTCCGCGCGCGCGTTCCTGCATCAGACGGTCGAACAAGGATGGCAGGAACTTGTTGCCGGCAGAAAGATCCCCGAGCCGCTTCGAGCGCTGATCCGGCTCGCGGCGACTGACTGCGTGCATCGTTGCTGCGACGCAGTGGACCTCATGTATAACGCGGCGGCGGCAACCGCGATCCACGAGTCATGCGAGCTGGAGCGATGCTTCCGCGACGCTCACGTCGTCGGCGCGCATATCGTCGTACAGTCCGCGATGTATGAAGTGGTCGGCCGGGTTCTGCTAGACCTGCCGCCCGAAACTGCAGTCTGGTAGCCGCAGCTGGGTCATGTCGGTCGAGGCGACGAACGGAGCGAGAAGACAAAAGCGCCGATCAGCAGCGGGAGCACACCCAGCACGGCGTAGCGCTCCGGTGGATGATGTCCACCCGGAACGGTTTTGAGAACCCATGCATTCAGTGCGTGGAGGGTCCGCTCGACGATCGTGAGACAGAGCATCAACGGAACCAGACTTCGGTAGCGCAGCGACACGATAAGCATCGCGAGGCCAAACGCGATCTGTGTAGCGCCCGCCCAGGCAAAAAGTCCTATGATCACTCGCCCGTTCTGGTGGAGATCGAGGCCCGCGATTGTGCTCGCGCCACCATCAGGCGCGAATTCGTGGATGCAGCCAGGCACTATCGTGAGGATGCTGAACAGCGTCAGGAAATACCCTGAGATTATCGACCCACGGTAGCGATCGTTGGTGCCGGGAGGAAGAAGGCGCTTGAGCATCGAGCTATTCTGTTCCTCGACCGCCTCCTTTGGAACTAGAATCTCATCAGTTCTTATCCGTGGGCGCGAGCACGAGCTCGCCGCCATCGATCACGAACGTTTGCCCAGTGGCGTAGCTTCCAGCATCACTCGCGAGATACAACGCGATCGCCGCAATCTCTTCCGGTTCGGCGACGCGATGCATCGGGTTTGGATAGCGTCCGGATTTTTCAATCATCTCGACCAGCGGCGCC
>JASHQJ010000433.1 GCA_030037595.1 Candidatus Binataceae bacterium | reverse complement strand
GGCGCCGAAGCCATCGCGCACAGGAGGAGGTTGGCCGCCTCAGCGCCTCGCTCACCGAGCAGCTCTCCGGGCTCACGACGATAAAGACCTTCCAGACCGAGACGACGGAGCGCGAGCGCTTCGCCGCGAACGACTCCGACTATCGCCATCACGTGATGCGAGGCGAACTCTGGATGGCCTCGATGACGACCGGGGTGTGGGCGATTACCACTGTCGCGCTGCTCGGCGTGGTGATTTACGGCACGAAACAGATCGCGATCGGGCGGCAAACTGCGGGCGCGCTGCTCGCGTTTTGCCTCTACGCTGTCCAGACCGTCGAGCCACTCAGACGTCTCAGCGAGGTTCACGGCTTGATGCAGCGCGCCGTGGCGGCGGCCGTGCGGGTTTTCGAAATAATCGACCTTCCGGCGATCGAAAGCGAGGGCACGGTCGCGTTGCCGGCGTCGCCTACGGGAGCGCTCCGCTTCGATCACGTCAGCTTTCGCTACACCCCCGATCGGGCAGTGCTCGAGGACTTCGATCTTAAGATTAACGCGAAAGAGACGGTCGGCGTGGTCGCGGCGAGCGGCGGCGGCAAGAGCACACTTGCGAGCCTGATGGTGAGGTTCGCAGATCCCGTCAGCGGGCGCATCCTGCTCGATGGTATCGACATCAGCGAGCTTCGCCTCGCCGAACTTCGGCGCGCAGTCTGCGTGATGGAGCAGAAGCCTTTCGTCTTCACCGGCACGCTGTTCGAGAATATCCGCTATGGTTCGCCGCGCGCGACTCGCGAGCAGGTGGGGACCGCGGCGTCACAGGCCGGGCTTGATCAGTTCATCGCGTCACTGCCAGGCGGGCTCGATAGCTACCTTGCCGAAAGCGGGCGCAACCTGTCGGGCGGTCAGCAACAGCGAATCGCGCTCGCGCGCGCGATTATACGCGATCCGCTGGTGCTGATTCTCGACGAAGCAACGAGCGCGATCGACAGCGAAACCGAGGAGGAGATTTTCTCGCGGCTCGGACCGTGGCTTGCGAAGCGGACCCTGCTGCTGATGACGCACCGACTGTCCACCGTGATCAGATTTCCGCGTGTGATTGTGTTCGATCAGGGACGCATGGTCGGCGACGGCAGTGCCGCTCACTTGCTCGAAACTTGCCCCGTGTTCAAGCGGCTCTTCGCCGAGCAGGTGTCTCCTCTCAAGAAAACATCGCCCACTATTGCCACGGCCTCCTGAGGGCTACAAACGCTATAGTTTCGCGCGAATCTTCAATTAGCGCGGCATCGTTCGTTTAGGCCGCATTGGAGCCCAAGCCCTTCTGCGACATGGAAGAGCGCTGTCCGACAATCAAAACGCAGAATCGCTCAGATAACGCATTGACCGAGTAATGACGTTCGACAAATTCTCGCGCCGCGCGTCCCATGCGCCGTCTCAATTCGGGATCCGCGAGACACTCCACCGCCTCAATCCACTCTTCATCTGTTTCAACAAGGTAGCCAGTAATCCCAGGCTGGATTAGCAACTTATGCACCCCGACAGGATTGGCAATCGTCGGCAGGCCTGCGGCACAGTATTGCAGTACCTTGGTGCCGCATTTCCCTTTGCTCCACTCGTCGTCCGGCATCCAACAAATACCAATATCTCCCGCCGCCACTTCGGCTGCTTCTGTCGCCTCGTTCCACGGCACCTTGATCATCGGTGGTGCCGCGAATTCGGTGAGGCGATCGCAAATCAGCCTGAGACGCAGCGCTGGAAACTTCGCCCCCAGCCGCTCGATAAGCGGCCGCCGCTGCTCGAGGCCCTGGCGTGTGCTCGACGAACCAATCCACACGAGGTCGAGCGTCGGCCGCGGCGGATGCGTTGACGGTGTATATTTGTCGGGCTCGACGCAGGATGGGATGAGGTGCACCGCTGACTCGTCCGCGCCACACCGCCGTGCCTGCTCGGCGAGGAAGTTGTTACCGGCGATTACCAGATCTGCAGCGCGCACCATATTTCCGAATTGCCGCGCGCGCCTCTTCGAGATGATCCCTTTGCGATGATAGGAATCGCGGTGGAAGACGGCGTCGTCGAAAATCGAAGATCAGTCGCCGCGCGTGCCGGCGCAGGAAACGCAGTTGATATCCGGGCCGCAGCCGCCGCTGCAGGATCACCACGTCATACGCATCAAGCCGCGAGAACAGTCGGAGCCGCCCGATTGCATCGCGAGGGACCCCGGTAAATTCGAGCGCGCAACCGCGCTCCGCGAGCGCAGGCGCGAACGCCTCCAGGCGGAAAGCGCGCGCAGATATGGTCGAGAGCCTCGATCAGCGCCAACCCTCTCACGAGCGGCCGTTCCCTCTCAACTCGAACTCCGACGTCTCGACCGGTCACAAATTCTCAAATCCCGCCGTGCTCATACGTCCGAGAGTTCTTGTGCTTCCCTCGTTCAGGTAAGTCGCCTTCCGGCGCGAACGTCCAGATGTCCCATAGCTTGCACGGCCGGCTCTCACAAGCGGTCAGCGATTTAACCTGGAGCTGACGGTGGATTGGCGGCCGCAGAGCGAAGAGAAGAGCTGCTCGTACTGGTCCGCGGCGTGCGCAGGATCAAAGAGCGCGCGCGCACGGACGAGCGCGCGGCGCGCCACTTCGCCAGCGAATTCGAAGTCATTCAGGAGGCGGCGCACCTGCCTCGACAGCTCAGCAGGATCATCCGGTTTCGCGAGCAATCCTCCTTCCTCGCGTTCGCCAATCGCCTCAACAACGCCGCCGGATGCATACGCAACAACCGGCGTTCCGCACGCCATCGCCTCCAGAGCCGTGAGAGGCAATCCTTCCTTGAGGCTCTGATGAGTAGCGAGCACGACCGCGTCGACCGCGCCCATCATGCGTTCGACGTCAGTAACTTCGCCGCGGTTGAAAACAGCGCCGTCGAGGCCAGTGCTCTTCGCCCATTGCTCGATCGTGCGCCCATGACGCGCCTCGGTGCGGCCACATACGAGGAGGTGGAGCGGCACACCATCATTCCTGAGACGCGCCGCGACATCCATCAGGTCGCCGATACCTTTTCGCGGATCGTTGCCGCCGAAAAAGCCGAGCCATCGCCCCTCTCCAGGCAGATCGAGCGATCGACGCAGTGCGGCACGCGTTTCGTCGGCGGGAATATCGGCGCGAATCGGGAAACGCACGGGGTTGAGGATGACGTGAACCAATTCGGACCTGATTCCCGCGCGTCCCTGGAGATTCGCCTTGACGGCGGCGCTAATCGCAACGACAGCGTCCGCGCGTCTGTCCGCGAGCCATCGCACTCCAGGCGCGAGGCGAAGCGCCATGTGACGCGCGAGGACCAACGGCGCCTTCATCGCGCTACGCGGCACGAGACATGACCACACCCACTCATCGGGAGTTGTCGCAAACACGATCTGCGGTTTTGCGTCGCGTATTGCGCGGACGACGCTCGCAATCGCGAGAGCGTCGAGCGGCCCGGCTAAGCGAGCCGTTTTGACGGCGCTAGCGAACGTTTCCACTTCGCGAATCACGGGCGAATGCGCGCGCAGCAGCGCAGCAATTTGATGGCCGCGCGAATGAAGGATGCGCAGGATTTGGATCGTAACGCGCTCGGCGCCGCCCACGATCGGCGCGCCACATACCCAGAGAATCTTCATCGCTGGCCTCAGATTCGTATCCTCGAGGGGGCACTGCAAGTCGGTCGGCGCGCGTAGTACCATTTATGAGGCGCACGTTTCACACTGGAGCGTCATGATCAAACTCAAAGTAGCAGCGGTCGGGGCGATAGCGGCAGTGCTCGCGGCGGGATGCAGCGTCCGCCAGGGCGACACACCGCCGCCCGTGGCGGAGTTCCCCACCGCGGCGCTGCCGTTCAAGGGGAAGCTTACGCAGGGCGATCCGAATCAACTGCCGCCCTCGGTCGCGATGTCGCTCACCAATGACTCCTCGATTCAGTTTTCGTATCGCGAGGAACTGACGCACGACGAGTACCATATCCCGCGCGTCTTGACCGCGCTCGATCCTGTGACTTATGTGGGTGCGCCGCTCGGCGATTACGGCGTCACTGCATTTGCGTCGCTCACGATCACGCAGGGCGACAAGGTCCTCGGCGATTACACCGCCAAGGCACACGTGTCGAAATCGTACACGCTGTACTCGGAGCCGACGCACGCGGAACTCGACGACGCAGCGCGCGCGGCAGTGCGCCAGAAGATCGATGACCAGCTCTATCGCGATCCGCCGAAACTGGCCGAAGACGGCGCGGCACCGCCCGGCCGTCTGGCAGAATGAATCGCACGATCGCGGCGATCTTCACGCTCGCGCTTCTGCTCGCGCTCGGCTGCGCCGCGCAGGGCAACAAGTTCGAGAAGGTTGATCTGCCGGACAAGCAGGCTGTGATTTATGTCTATCGTCCGTATGAGTACGGCGGGTCGCTGCTCAAGCCTTCGGTGACGTGCGGGGACGAGACGGCGCGAATTGGACCTGGCGGCTACCATGCGTTCGTCGTCCCCGCCGGACTCACAACCTGCGAAGTCGCGAGCAGCGAATCGCACGATCAAGTCCAAATCGACGCCGACCCGCGTGTGCATTACGTGAAAGAGGAATTCGGCTGGGGCATGCTCACAGGGCATCCGCATCTGCTGCCGGTCGATACCGACACCGCACACGACGAGATCGAGAAGTGCTGCGTGCAGGAGACGCCGACGCCGGCGAGCACGCCGTGACGCGATGCGATCCTCTTTTATCGCGCGCGCGATCGAACCATATTGTTCACCTGATGCATGATCGCATCGCGCACCAAACCGGATCGTGAAGCTATCGATAATAGATCAGTCGCCGGTGCCGTCGGGATTCACGCCAGCTGACGCGCTCAACAATACCGTTGACCTCGCGCGGTTCGCCGAGCGGCTCGGCTACGAGCGCTACTGGATCGCGGAGCATCACGCGACCAGCGCGTTCGCGAGCCCGGCGCCCGAGGTGCTGCTCGCGCGCGTCGGCGGTGAGACGTCGAAGATTCGAATCGGCTCGGGCGGAGTGATGCTGCCGCACTACAGCCCCATGAAGGTGGCCGAGACTTTCCGCGTGCTGCACGCACTCTACCCGGGGCGTATCGACCTCGGCATCGGGCGCGCGCCGGGCGGCACGCCGCTCGACACCTTCGCGCTGAGCCGCAATCGCGACCAGACGACCTTTGACGATTTCCCGCAGCAGCTGATGGAGCTGCTCGCGTTCCTGCACGGCGGATTTCGCGCCGACCACCCATTCAGCCGCATCGAGTTGTCGCCCGCGATGCCGGGGGCGCCGGAGATCTGGCTGCTCGGCTCGTCGCCGTGGAGCTCGGCCGCGGCGGCGCAGGTCGGGCTGCCATACGCGTTCGCGCATTTCATCGATCCTACGCATACGCGGATGGCGATCGAGCACTATCGAAGTAACTTCCGGCCGTCGAAGGCGATGCCGCAGCCGCGCGTGATTCTCGCGCTCGGTGCGATTTGCGCCGACACCGACGAGGAGGCCGATCACCTCGCGATGAGCGTGCGGCTGCTCGGCCGTCGATTTCGCACCGGAGGCCGCGGTCCCGTGCCCACGCCCGAGGAGGCAATCGCGGAGCTGGGCGCGGATCGATCCGATCCGTGGGCGGCGGGCCAGAAGAGCGAATGGCCGCGCAGCTTCATCGGCTCGGCGGGAGACGTGTCCATGAAGATTATCGACATGGCGAGTCAGCTGAACGTCGATGAGGTCATGATCGTCACCGTCATCCA
>JASHQJ010000432.1 GCA_030037595.1 Candidatus Binataceae bacterium | reverse complement strand
ACGCACTTTGCCGGAATCTCGTCGCGAGGCGGTGATAACGCCGATCATTGAGAAACGCCATCAGATTGCGAGCCTGCCGGGCGAGGCGGCGATTCTTCGGCCGCACATCAACAGGATGCACGCGAGTTTGCGCGACGGGAGACTCCGCGACCCGCACGCTCTCGATTCCGATGAAGCGGCAGACTGAATCGACAAAGGCCTGCGCGTCGCGATCGAGGTCCTCGTGGAACAGAACGAGCACGTTGTCGGCGCCAAAGGTCCGAATCCATTCGCCAAGGTAATGGCCGTAGCGGCTGGATTCCCTGAGCTCGCGATGTTTTTCGACGGCCTCGGCCAGTTCGACTTTCGTCCACGCATTGCGCACCATCAGGCGCCACTGCGAATGCACGCGCGCGACCGGATCGCGAAACGAGCAGATGATGCGGCAGCCGGGGATGTCGCGCGCGATTCGCTCGCGCGCGTCGTCCGACATGAAGTACATCGGCGAAAACTCGCCCATCGGAAGATTCGGGTCGCATCGCCGGAAGTAGTCGAGGTACCAGTCGAGCCCCATTTCGTAACGCCGCGAGAAGAAATCGGTTTCCTTGCGATCGAGGGGCAGCCCGACGTGCCCGGTCAGCACCTCATGCAGCCAGGTCGTGGCCGTGCGCGGCGGACCGACGCCGATGAAATCGGGAAACCGCCGTCCTGCAATTGTTGGCATCGCGGAATCTGATGTTTGCGAATCTAAAGCACTCGTCGCGAAAATTCAGCGTCGCGCAATTCCCGCGGCTCGTTCGCGGAAGGTAACATCGCACGGATCAGGGGGCAACGACCGCAGAGGGGCCCACCGCGCAGCCGCCGAATCGAACCACGTCTACGTCCTGCGGCCCGTACGCCGGCCGCATGATTAACTTAATGCGTCGCCACGATCGAGAACGGCGAGCTCGCGGGGTTCGCCGGATTCACGGCCGGGAGCGTATTAGGTTCGCCAATCAGCGTCAGTGCACCGGTCCCCGAATCGATCGTAAACATCGCAAGTTCACTGTTCACCGAGTTCGCCGCGTAGACGTAATTTCCGGACGCATCGATCGCGAGTGAGACGGGCGAATAAGAGACGCCGACGGTCTCGTTGGATTGCCAAGTGAGTAATCCAGTCGTCGGATCGATGCTGAACTCGGAGATGATCCCGTTCGTGATACTGCCGGTGTACAGAAAATTCCCGCTCGGATGCATCACGATACTGTAGGGCGCCGGCTCGGTGTCTCTGATCGGGTTGGGCTGAACCGATCCGAGAAATGAAAGTCCATTTAGTCCGATTTCATCGACCTGGCCGAGCCCGTCGTCGGTGACGTAGGCGTTGGGCAGCGAAGGGTGAATGACGACGTATTCAGGCGTCGACTTTGGCGCCGGCGGGTCCGTCGAGGTGAGGCTGATCGTGCCAACTGAACGAATAGTACAGACCTCAAGGGGCATCGGCATCCGTTTGAAGTAGGTCAGACTCTGGCCGCCATGATTCACCACCAGTACGTGTGACGAATCCGGTGTAGCTGCGACTGCCAGGGGGTTCAGGCCCGCGGGGTCCCTCGAATTTGTAGCATCGAGGAGCAGGCTCCCGTCAGAACCACCGAGCTGATAGTTGAAGACCGAGGTTGAGGTACCGCCCGAATTCGTTACGTAGACACATTTGCCCTCGGGATCCTCTGCGATGCCGGTCGGGTCGTTTCCGGCGGGCAGGATTTCGTTTCTTAGGAAAATGAGGCCGGAATAAGTACCGTCACCGATATCGAGGCTCAACATGTTGTCAAGGTTGGAAGCATCGACGAATAGAAATTCATTTGTGGATCAATCGCGATGCCGCGGAGGTTGGCGCCTGATTCGGCAGTGAATTGTGAAAGGAACGATAGCTGGCCCGTGCTGGTGTTGATCGTAAACTCCGACACGACGCCGTCGGCCGCATTCGAGACGTAGAGAAACTCGCCGGTGAGCGGCGGCAGGCCATTGGTCGGGCCGCAACCGGCGAGCCAGATCGAAGTCAACGTTACGGACAGGATTGCGACGGCGGCCTTCTTCGCGGACCTCATGAACCGTTCCTCCTCCGCTCGAGAAGCGATGCGAATCAAATCGCGACGACAAGATTCTAGGTTTGTTGACCAATCAGTCGCAAATAAATCCTGTTCGTTTTGCTCGGGATACAAAATCGCGAGGGCGTTTGCAGCTCAGGAACGCCGCCTCTTGGGGATGGTGAGGGTGCAGCTGCGTCCGTAAGGCCGCATTCTGGTGTTTGCCGACTCACCGAACTACGTGCCGACCGCATCCTCCAGCGCACTCGCGAGGATGCTCATGCCCTCGTCAACCATCTCGAGCGGGGCGGTGAGCGGGACCATCACACGCACGACGTTCGCGTAAATGCCGCACGTGATAATGACGAGACCGCGCTCCGCTGCGCGCGTCACCACGGCGCGGGCCAGTTCCGGCGCCGGTTCCATCGTCGAGCGGCTCTTTACCAGCTCCATCGCGAGCATCGCGCCGAGTCCCCGCACATCACCGATCTCGTCGAAGCGTGAGCGCATCTGCTCGAGCTGCCATCGCACCGCCTCCCCTACTTTCTCGGCGCGTTCGAGCATGTTTTCGTCGCGCATCACATCGAGCACCGCGAGCGCAGCCGCGCATGCGATCGGGTTGCCTGCGTATGTGCCGCCGAGTCCGCCGGGTCCGACGGTATCCATGATGTCGGCGCGTCCAATCACGCCTGACAGCGGGAAGCCGCCGGCGAGGCTCTTCGCAACTGCGATCAGATCCGGCACGACGCCCGCGTGCTCAACCGCGAACATCCTGCCGGTGCGGCCGAAGCCGGTCTGGATTTCATCCGCGATGAGGAGAATTCCATGGCGGTCGCATAGCGCGCGGAGCTCCCGCAGAAAATCGAACGGCGCGACGTTGAAACCGCCCTCACCTTGCACGGGCTCGATCAGGAACGCCGCCACGCGCTCCGGTTCGACGTCTGATTTGAAGATCGCTTCAATCGCGAGGAGGCTTGCGACCGTGCCGCCGCCGCGGAAATTGTCGGGAAACGGCGCGTGAAAGATTTCGCCCGGCATCGGACCGAAGCCAACCTTATAGGGCGCGACTTTGCCGGTGAGCGCGAGCGCCATCATCGTGCGGCCATGAAATCCGCCGCTAAACGAGATAATGGCACTCCGGCCAGTTGAGTAGCGTGCGATTTTGACCGTGTTCTCGATCGCTTCGGCGCCTGTCGTCAGGAAGATCGTTTTCTTCGGTGCATCGCCCGGCGCGAGCAGATTCAGCCGCTCTGCCAGCCGCAGGTACGATTCGTAGGGAGTGACCTGGAAGCATGCGTGTGTGAGGGCGCCCATCTGCTCGGCGGCCGCGGCGATCACACGCGGATGACGATGGCCGACGTTGAGCACCGAGATGCCGCCGGCGAAATCGATATAGCGGCGCCCCTCTACATCGTAGATTTCGGCGCCCTCAGCGCGCGCGGCGGCGATCGGAATCGCGATACTGACGCCGCGTGGGACGGCGGCCCCAAGGCGGGCGATAAATTGTGCGTTCGTGGTCATAAATAGCTCACCGGCGGTTCATCGAAGACTCTTTGAGCGGCGCGAATACATCAAATTGGGCAAGAGGCCTGATATGCAAGCGCACAATAATAGGCGCTTTCGAGTGCATCAATTGACGGACCCTTTTCATACTGATACTCCGAATGAGCGGGAGCGCGACATTGGCGGCAGCGCGGCCAGGCTCCAAGCCGAGCGGCGCATGGGTGGAATCAGGCGGAGAAATTCGAGGGCGCAAGACTACGCGATGAGTTCGGAATCTCACCACCATAACCATCTGAAGGACACATTTTACCAGCCGATCGTCCCATCGGATTTTATCCAGTTTCGCGAATACAAGCTGCTGCTAAGACCGGACCGGTTTCCC
>JASHQJ010000431.1 GCA_030037595.1 Candidatus Binataceae bacterium | reverse complement strand
CGTAGAGCTCACCCATCTTGAGCGCGCGCGAGCGGCGGCCCGATGCGCCGTCGCCGGCGAAGTAGGTATCGACGACTACGCGATCGGCACACTCGTCGGCGAGCGCCGCCATGCGATCGGCGTGATTCGGCAGCATCGGCGAGATCGCGAGCTGCACGAAAATCCCGCGCGCGCGGAGCATCCGCGCCGTGCTGAGGCGCCGCTCTATCGACGGCGAAGTAGGAGTCACGGCGCGGCGCACCGAGTCGTCATCGGTCTCGACGGTTAGCGACACGATCACGCGATTGCCGAGTCGCGAGATCAGATCGACGTCGCGCTCGATAATCGGACTGCGCGTCTGCAGAAGCAGGCGGCGAATCGGATGGCGCGTGAAGACCTCGAGCGCGGCGCGCGTGAGGCCGAGCCGGCGCTCGAAGCCCTGGTACGGATCTGTTGCGCTTGCGCAGAAGACTGCCGCGCGCTCGGCGCGTCCGCTCGCTTCGAGCGCCATCAATTCGCGCTCGAGCAGTTCGGCGAGATTCGATTTGGCGATCACCCACGAACCCCAAGGACCTGCGTCCGCTCGTGCCACCGGCAGCTTCCTGACGTAGCAATATGGGCATCCGCCGCCGGCGCCAAACGCGCATCCGAGGTATGGATTCAGAGTGAACGCAAATCCTTTGAGGAAGCCGCCCGTGGGCGTCAGCGCGCGTGTCGCGGGCCGGAGCGTGTAGCAGCGGCCATCCACCTAGATCGCAGGCACGGGCGAGAAGAACGCGAGCACGCCCTGCTCGACCTGGTCAGGTTTGCTGCCGTCGATTGGCACGATCCAGACGCTCGGCGGCGGCGCGATTCCGGTCGCATGCCCCGGCTCGCCGTGCAGGGGCACGCCCGCATAGATGATCGAGGACGAATCGGGAGACCAAATCGTGTGCGACACCGCGAGCTGATCGAAGAACCGATACGCCGTCGATTCATCAGGCGTGGTGAGGAAGTTCACGAGCTTTCGCGTCTTGCCATTCGCGAGATTGACGACGCTCCACGTGTAAAACGGCTTGTCTTGTGGCACCGCGATGTATGCGATCGTCCTCGAGTCGGGCGAGAAGAAATACGCGGCGACGTCATCCTTGGTGATCAGCTTCGAATCCGTGCTCGCGATATCCACGATTTTGATTCCGCTGAACGCCGGCTCGTCGGCCGAGATCGCGGTCGAATACGCGATATGTTTGGAATCGGGCGCCCAGACCATGCTGCTCTCACCTACAGGCAGGCTCACGATCGAGCGCGGATTCTTGCCGTCGGTGTTGGCCACCACGATATTCGACTCGGCGTGGTAGTTCGCGATGTATGCGAGATGCTTGCCGTCCGGCGACCAGCACGGCGTCTTGAACGGTGTGCGTCCGCTCGAAAGCACCTTGTCGATACGCTGACTCGTGGGCGTGAGGCTGATAAGCGAGACCTGCTCGGTGCGATCCGAGTTGAGCGCGATCGTGTGAACGGCAAGGAAGTCGGGCGAGCTCCAGTCAAAGTAGAGCGGCATACCGGTCGTGACGATCCGCGCCGGTGCGGATTCCTTCACCTCGGCCAGGATGAGGCTCAAGCCCTTGGGCTCGCCGAGCAGGAAGGACAGATGCTGGCTGTCCGATAGCCAGTCGACGTAAACTACCCTTTCGGTGCGGCTCGCGAAAATTTGCGTCGGCTCGTGAAGCTTGATGTCGTAAACCCAGACGGCGTAATCGCTGCCGTCGGGCTTCTGCGTGATCGAGGAGTAAGCGATTCGTTTGCCGTCGGGCGAAAACGTCGGCCATCCGTACAGAGTGCCTTGCTGCGGCGGAGCCTCGGGCGGCTGAGCGCCGGGCGGCAGCTCTTCTTCTTGCGCTGGACGGTACGAAGTCGCGATAACGCCGGTATCGCGCCGCACGTGCGTGCCCTCCGTCTTGCAGGTCACGCACACGGGTTCGAGGCACTTGCCGGTGCAATAATAGATATGAGAGTCAGTGCCAACGTACACTACGGCTGGTGTTGATGCCGCAGTCGCGGCTATCGCCGTGATGACCACGAGCATCAGCGCCGCGGCGGCAGCCACCATGATACGAATGACCGCTCGCCCGACTGCCGTCCGTGATAATGCCGACATCTCGATCAAGAATTGCGCGCGCACGGCGGGCAAGGCAAGATCGTTTCGGCTCAACCCACTCGATTGGCACGCCCGCGGCTCGATTGACCCGAAGGCGGCATCGAAAAGGTTGACTTTGACGAGTTGAATCAAGGAGAGTGATGCCCATGTGGCGAGCAACGATCTGTCTTTGCGTCGCGCTCTCTCTCGGTATTCCCGCTCTGGCCCACGCGCAGTCGATGTACGACGACTCACAGCATCCGGACGAGTACACCGACGAGGACTCGAACCCACTGGCGCTCGGTGCATACGTCCTCTACCCACTCGGGTGGGCGCTAGAATGGGGTGTAGCGCGGCCGCTGAAATGGGGTGCCACCAAAGGCCCGCTGGCCTTCATGTACAAGCCGATCGACGAGGACGACGAGGGTCCACCGCCGCCGATTGCTTACATCCCTGACAATTCTCTGAATGAAAGCGCGAGCCCGATTCCAGCCCCCGTTTCGGGCGCTCCTGCTGCGTCTGCTCCCGCTTATGGCGTCGCGAGGCCGCCCGCGCAACAGCCGATTACACCGGGTGGAAGCCAGCCGGCGCTCCATTAAGTCCGTTTTCCGATTTGTATCGTCATTGAGAATCGAGCGGCGCGCACCTTGCGCGCCGCTTCTTCTTGATGATCCGGCCTTTTTCATCGTAGAATTTTGTCTAATCGATTACGTCGAATTGTATGAGGGGCGTTAACCCGATGCCCCGTTGGGAGGCGTTCGGATTTCGATGGCTGCAGCACCTAAACCTCAGGTCCCTACTGATCCTGTAGAACTGAAGAAATGGCGCGAAAACGAGCAGGCTCGCGAGCGCGCCAAACGCGAGCGTGAAAAAGCTGAAATCGGCTCACTATGGAGCCGTCGCGATTTCCTGGGCAAGCTCGGATGGGCAGGATTCGGTGCTTTTTCGCTCGTCGCCCTGCTGGCTGCCGTCCGTTCAGCGTTCCCGCGCGTACTCTTTTTGCCGCCCTCGAAGTTCAAGGCCGGCTATCCGAGCGACTACGTCATCGGTGAGGTCAGCGAGAAATACAAGCAGGACTATCGCACCTGGATCGTGCGCACGAAGGCCGGGTTCTACGCAATTTTCGCCAAGTGCACGCATCTCGGATGCACGCCGCGATGGCTCAAGGCCGAGCAGAAGTTCAAGTGCCCGTGCCACGGCTCCGGCTACTATATCAGCGGGCTGAACTTCGAAGGTCCGGCGCCGCGCCCGATGGACCGCTTCAAGATTTATATCGGCGACGACGGTCAACTCGTGGTTGACAAGTCGGTGCTTTACGAGATGGCGCCCGGGATCGACCCCAACGTGCAGCACCCGGAGAGTATTCTGAAGGTCGCCTAAGGCGGTATAGAACCGAGAAGCAAAGGCCTCCACGCGTATCGCGGTGGAGGCCTTTTTTTGCTACTGAGCGCTGTTCGCGAGTTTCTGTGCCACCAGTGCGTTCAGGCTCACACCCGCCCGTTCGGCTTCGATTGCTAGAGCTCGATGAACGCGCCTGTCGATTCGGACCTCGAAGACACCATGGTACTCGCGGCGTGAAGGCGCGACGGGAACCCTGAGCCGCCGCGCTTTGTAGGTTTCTTTCGCCGCGCTCCAGGCATCGGCCAGCTCCGCGATAGCTTCCTCTGGAGTGGCTCCAAACGCGGAAATCGAAGGCAGCTCACTCAGGTGAGCGAGCCACTCATGGTCCTCGTCGAGGAAAATCTCTGCTCCATACCCGTCAAAAGGATCGGTTTCCTTTTTCCGCATGATCACTACGCTTCCTCGTCAAAGGTTTTGAGAAACTGTTTAACTTGGTAGCCCTTCGCTTTCCCGCCGCTACTCTGTATCGAGAGCAGGCTCTTTTTTGGCAATACCAGATTCGATGGCCGCCACACTGACGATCAAATCTCCATCTCGCGCCGATCAGCAGCGCCTCGAATTCATGGAGAGAAAGCCCGCCAGGATTGCTTCGGGCGCGGTCGAGCAGTTTTTCGAACCGAGTCCCACGCAACTATGTATAGTTACAGGCCTGCCTTTCAACTGCGAAACCGCTCCCTTGCTGTCGGCGTCGAGCGTCCGTCTGTTATCCGCGCGGATGAGGCGGAGCTTCCGCCGGCACGATCGTGGTCGCGATCTTCTCGGTGCCGCGAATGAACGTCATCGCGATACTCGCACCGATCTTGTCGGCCGTGAGCGCACGCTGCAGATCGTCGATTCCCGCGATCGAATGGCCACCCAGCTCTACGATCACGTCGCCTTCGCGAAGCCCTGCCTTCTCTGCCGGACTTCCGGGCTCGACGCTCGCGGCCCGAACTGCAGTCTCCGCGGCGAGGCGATAGAAGCGGACCATCTTCCGCGGCAGCATCACGTTGTGCCCCGCTATCCCGACGTACCCGCGCGTAATCTTGCCATCCTTGATTAGATGGCCGGCGACAAACTTCGCCGTATTGATCGCGATCGCAAAGCAAATCCCTTGCGCCGGCAGAATGATCGCTGTGTTGACGCCGATCACCTTGCCCCGCGAGTTGACCAGCGGACCGCCCGAGTTGCCGGGATTGAGCGCTGCGTCGGTCTGGATCACATTATCGACGAGCCGCCCGCGCGTCGTTCGAAGCGAACGTCCGAGGGCGCTCACCACGCCGGCAGTGACCGAGTACTGGAAGCCGTAGGGACTGCCGATCGCGATCGCGACCTGTCCGACGCGAATCGACTGCGAGTCGCCAAGCTCGGCAGCGACCAGGCCCGTCGCGCCGATCCTAACGATCGCGAGATCGGTATCTGGATCGTCGCCAACCTTCTCTGCCGTGACGCGGCGTCCGTCCGAGAGCGTTGCAGTTACGTTAGAGGCGCCATGCACGACGTGGCTGTTGGTCAGGACGTAGCCATCTGGCGTGAAGATAAAGCCCGAGCCGCTGCCGCCTGGCGTCGCCGACTGGCCGTGTCGAACCTCGATGTTGACTACCGCCGGGCTGACTGCCTCTGCCGCGCCGGTGACGGCCTCGGAATAAACGTCGAGCAGCTCAGCGTCGGTCGGACGCGGGCTCTGCTCTTCGCGATATGCACTGTGGTTAGAAACGAGCCGAATTGATGGGCGCATCGTAGAGACACTCCTTCTAACTAGCCAAGTTAACCACGCTTTGCAGGTTATCCAGTCCGAGTCCGGCTGAACGGGGATTGCTCAGGCCAAGCGCTGCCGCATCCGCAATGATTTGGTAAGGTCGGAGGCGATGGAAACGCGGCTCTTTATCAAGGGCGAGTACGTCGATGCCGCAAGCGGCGCGCGGCTCGCCGATATCGAGCCCGCGACCGAGCGCGAACTCGCGCGCGTCGCGAGCGCATCCGCTTCCGACATCGATCGCGCGGTCGCGGCCGCGCGTGAGGCCGCCGATCGCGGGCTGTGGCCCAGGATGACCGCCGAGGCACGCGGGAAAATCCTCGGCCGCTTTGCCGACGGAATCGAGCGGCGCGCGCGCGAACTAGGGATGCTCGAGGCGCGCGACGTCGGCAAGCCGATCTCCGAATGCGTCAACCATGACGTGTCGCGTGCGGCGCGAAATATCCGCTTCTTCGCCGCCGCGGCAGAAACCT
>JASHQJ010000430.1 GCA_030037595.1 Candidatus Binataceae bacterium | reverse complement strand
GCGGTACGGCACTGTGTGTTGGCGCAGCGCTGCTTTTCGTGGATCGCTTCCGACGGAAACGCTAGCTGTCTCGGTCGATTACCCAAGACTGCGTCCGCGCAAAATCTACGCCGCTCGTCGACGTTGTCAAAGAGCTGCGGAGTCGGTTGAGATCTGAGGCTTCATTTGCGTCGCTAGACTCGTGGATAGTGGGGCGTCTCGCGCTGGTCGCGTTGCTCTGCGCCGAGCTCGTTTCGATAACGCTGCCGTTTTCCTTTCCGCAGAGCATGCTGCACGAAGGTTTGCTTGCGATTCCTTTCGGCCTCTTGAAAGGAGCGCGGGCGGCCGTCATCACGGCGGCCTTCGTGACAACCCTGCTCAGCCGTCGGCAACTCGGAGGCGAACTTTCGAGACTTCGATCCGAAGTGCGTTCCGACACCGTACGCACATTCCGATGGCTGCTGCCGCATCTCGGGTTCCTGGTCGTTCTGGCAGCGGGCACGGCTCTAAAGGACCGTGCTTCGCTGTCCAAAGTTGAGATGCAACTCTGCATAATTCTGTGGGCGGCACTTGGGTTTGGTGCTCTTCTCACCTGGAGTTTTGCCTTGCTGCCGCCGCTATTCTGGTCGCGATGGTACAGGAGCAGCCGACCGGAATTTACCTACGGGACCTTGACAGGATTCGTGGCCTTCATCTTGGGCCGTGATATCCAAGCGTTATGGCCGCGGCTTCAGGCGTCGACATTCTGGATGGTGGCGACTTTGCTGCGAGTCGTCGACGAACCGCTCACCGTCGTTGACCCCGCCAATTCCTTGATTGGAACATCGCGTTTCCTGGTTAATATCGCGCCCGTCTGTTCCGGGATAGAAGGCATCGCGGTGATCACCAGCTTGTTGGCCGTGTACCTCTTTTACTATCGGGACAGGTTGCGCCTTCCTCATGCCCTTCTCTTGCTGCCCATCGGAATCGTGGCGTCTTGGCTGCTGAACGCGGTGCGAATTGCAATTTTGATCATAGTCGGTAGCTGGATGCCGGCCACCTCAATTCAAGGATTCCATTCTGTCGCGGGATGGATCCTGTTCAATCTTCTAAGCTGCGGACTCATCTGGGGCAGTTGGCGCTTCGGCCTCCTCAAAGAAGAGGCATCGTCCGAGCGCTCGGAGGAGCCGAGTCGTTCACAATCGGCATCCCGTCTCGCACCAGTGCTTGCAATGATTGCGACAGGAATGCTCATCAAAGCCCTCTTTCCGTCTGCGAACCTGCTCTATCCGTTGGAAGTTATCGCGGCCGGCGTAATCCTTTGGATCTGCCGGCCACGGCTCGCTGCAATTGACTGGAGGTCTTCGGGCATCTCGATGATCTTGGGAGTGTTGTCGTTTGTCCTCTGGATAGCACTTGCAGGTAACGGCCCGGCGCTGGATTTGCGTTACGTTTTGGAAGGATGGAGGGGGCTCTCGGGCCATGCCTGGGCCGTACTCTGGATAGTCGGAGTGGTCGTTATCGTGCCCATAATCGACGAGCTTGCTTTTCGCGACTACCTAAGACGCAGGCTCATCGCAGCAGACTTTCAGGCGGTGGCAGTCGGCCGTTTCACATGGATTTCATTCGTTGGTTCCTCATTGCTGTTCGGCGCATTCAGCGGCGACTGGATTGCGGGAACGGCGGCCGGCATGGTGTTCGCGCTGGCGGTTTATCGTCGCGGCCTCTTCTCCGACGCACTCGTGGCTCACATCACGAGCAATGGTCTCCGCTGCGCTTGGGCATTGGCAGCCGGGAAACTGCTGCTATCACGCTAGACCAGTGCACGGAGGACGTCGCCTCTTTGCCCGGTCAACAGCCCGCACGCACAAGATGACTACGCCATGCGCAGATGCAGCGAACCGGAGACGACGCCCTTCAATGACTTCCGAGCGCCTGTCTCGAAATATCGGTAGCTGACCGCGCCCACGCCCACGACCGCCAGGGCCGTGACTGCTGCCAACAACCGTGCGCTCCATTTATCAATATCGGCGACCGGATGACCAGCTGCTCGCAGCAGAGCCATGACCGCATAATGGGTAGGCGCATGCCAGAGATAGATCGAATATGACCAGTTACCTAATGCGATCGCAGCCGGCGAATTCAGTATCCATCCGAGACCCTCGGTTGATGAATTGACAAAGTAGTAAATGAAGCACGCGAATGCTCCAACTATTGGAAGGTCGAAGCTCGTTTCTGCCCCCAACCAGCACAATAGAATTGCAAGCAATGCGGCCCATTTGCGGTCGAGTTTCTCTGGACGGGAATGGGCGCGATAGAGAATTGCGCCTAAAGAGAATTCGGAAAGACTCCTTATAAGCGCAGAAGGTCCGCTGTATAGATTCAAGGTTCCGTCTTTAACTACGCAAAGAGCCAGCAAGAGTGCGACGCAAATGAGGCCCATGAGGCCAGGGCGTTTCCCTGTAACCAAAAACCCGGCAGCGAAGATGAAGAAAAAATACGCCTCGGCCTCGGTGCTTATTGACCACGAAGGATAATTCCAACTAAGTCCCGTCCATTGCTGCAGCAGAAAAGGCTGCAGAATGAGAGCTCGATTGGAAAATGACACGAACCTGATGTCCATGCCTGACAGCACCTGCGTCCCTATCATTGCCAGGGTGGTAAGGGCAAATAGCGGATAGATTCTAGCGAAACGTGCCATGGCAAACCTGAACCAATGTGCCTGCCGATTTTCAGCCAGCTCTCGTCCATATACATGCGCCATCACGAATCCGCTTAGCAGAAAAAAAAGATCGACCGCTAAGTATCCGCGACCGACAAAGGGTAGCCGTGCTTGCGGTAAGAAAAAGATATTGAAATGGAACGCCACCACCGCCAAAGCAGCGATGCCACGTAGGCCATCCAAAGAAGGAATCCGGCTCGCTCGAGTCATTCGAAATATTTAGTTTACGGCTTCATGCCTAGACTTCGAGAGCCGCGGAGTTGGCGCTCGCTGACTCGCAAGAGTAGCTACGAAAAATACTAGAGAATGCCGCAAAGGCTCTCGCGTCCATATGGCTCCCCGCACCTGCCCGCGACTTGAGCAGTGCTCTTGCGTTTACGATATCCTGCTATCGATCTCGAACCGGGTCATCCTTCGCGAATATTGACAAGATAGAGAGTAGGAGCGAGCGCGAAGGATGCGCGACTTCGTAGTATCTTTCAGATCTCATGTCCGTCCAGCGTTCACTCTGACGTTCAGCCTCGAAGGCGGGGTGAATCTGATCAGATCAACACGAATTCAATCAAACGGTCGGGTTCACAAGTTATGAGATGATTCGATGCTATCGAGCGGCGAAGGGTCCGAAGCCCGACCCCTTGTTGGCCGAACAGATTCAGCGCCAACTGAATAGCACAGCCAGCACAGCACACTGGTGAATGGGCGCTTTTCAACTTATCGCATCATTGCGACTTTCGGGATTGTTGCTCCAACGCAAGTCTGCGAATTATCTCCGCCGTTCGGGAGCCTTGGTATTGATGTACTCCATGACAAAAAGGGATCGAGAACCTCCATTTTGAGTAGGCTCGATCGCGACTAACCGTTCGCAAGCTGAAGCCGCTGTGGGAGAAGCAGCGAAGCGGCCCGTATGTGAGCCGCTTCGCGGTGAAGGTGCAGCGGCTCGAGGTCGCTGCACGCGATGACAAAATCAGCGCCGCAGTTGCTCTACGCGGTCGCCACGCGACTCATCCCGAGCCCTGAACCACTAAACGTCATACCGGATCCGTTCATTCCGTTGCCGGACGGAAAGTTGTTGTGAGCCGAACGATCGAGAAACTGATTGCACTTGAAGTCCCACTTCTTGAGTAGGACATACTGCTTACCGCGTCGACCAATTAGACCGCCTTCGGTCATGTCCGCGATTAGCCGGCTCACCATCGGGCGCGAGCAGCCAATCATCTCGGCCAGATCCTCGTGACCGAGTTCCGGGATGAGGATGATTCCCTCGGAATCCCTGACTCCGGCCCGCGTTGCCAGGTCTGTCATCACGATCGACAGGCGATCCCAGAATGGCAGCGTAAGGAGCGTCACGAATAACTGCAGATTCTGCGACCAAAACGTATTCAGAGCCTCAATGATGTGGATGAGCCCCTGAGGAGGCATGTTACGGAGGAGCCGAAGAATGTGTTCGCGGCTGAATAGCGCCACGGTGCATTTGCTCGAGGCCTGGGCCTCGAAGAGGCGCGCCCGGCGACCTTTTTCGTCGATGAAGTCAGGGTAGCCGATAACGTCGCCTGGTCCGGCTAACCGCACCAGCGTTCTGCTGCCCTCGCCGACGGGACAGTAAACCTTCACGTAGCCGCTGAGAATGAAGGCGAGCAGGCCGTCGGCGTTGCCCTCGCAGAATACCAGGGCGCCCTTCTCAAACGGTATCGACATCTGGCGTTCGACGAGTTCGTCGACCAGTTCAGTAGGGAGCTGCCAGCGGTCAATATTCTTGCGGAGAACCGCGAAGGCTTCTTCGTGCTGATTGGGCGAACTTGTTTTCATCTATCTCCTATTCCTTTGCTAGTTTTCTTCGCTCTACGATTTATATTAAATGCTAAAAAATGCAGTTTATTCAGATTCTAGCCAACGACATCCGATTCCAACCAAATAAGCTGTTGCAGGTGGTAATAGACATTCCTAGGCTCTCCCAAACTCAGATGCTGATTGGGAGACGGCTGATTCGTTAAACGAATCATTCCTCGTGTCCATCTCCGCTCAAAATCTGTCTCAATCCCCGTCTGATGAAAAGTAAAGCACAGCAGTGCAGTTAATGCCCAAATTTTCAGGCCAAAGCAGCGCTCCGTCGAGCGTCAATTTGAACGTCCGAAATTGGCCGATCTGTAAATGTTTTACCTGGTGAGTATTGCGTTTCTACTCAAAACTCTAAGAAACTCGATTCTCGTCACACACCGATCGTGTGTGCACAAGAGTGATAATAGATGTTTTTAGATCTCAAGAAAAGCCAAAGGCCCACTTTCTCCTCCCCATACCGGCGTCCGGTTTCTCTACAACTTGTTAAAAATTCCCAATCTTAGGTATAGTTGTTGCTCCACCTTGTAGGGTTATTGGAACCTGTGTTATGAACACTTGGCGTCAGCGTCTGCTTACAGAATGTCTGGAAGCTGGGTTGCGGTCAGCCTTGTCGATCTGCGGCTGAGCGGACGCGTGTCCGATTTTCGACCTGCCGGCATTCGAAAGAATCGGTCTGGCTTTTCGAAGGTTCATGCAGTTACCCGAAGCCGAGGTGTACCTTCAAGCGATCAATTTGCGAAAATCAAAAGCCGGGGCAGGGGCTCTGATAGTAATGGTCGATTTTTCAGAGCCTGAGATGAAAACGGCGCGACCAAGTGGTCACGCCGTCTAGAACGTCTAAGCTTTTTTCTGAGTCAGCTTTCTTCCGCAGGGCGGCGGATCACGGTCAGAATCGTGAGGAACTCCCGCGGAGAAAGAACGTAACCGAGCAGACTCAATTGTCTAAGCGCATGGAGCTCACGGCTGGTAACCTGATAACGCTCGAGCATCGCCCGGTCGTTCATCAGCTCCTGCCAAGCTTGAGCCGGTTGCTTCGGCTGGGGTTTCGGCTTCGGAGCGACCATCGCTCTGGCCTCAGGATGAGCCAGCAGAAACAACTCCTGATGGTCGCATCTTAGCGTCGTTGCGATGCGCTCCAGCAGCGCGAGCGAAGGCTTGCGCCGCCCGCTTTCCAGAAACGCGATATAACTAGGCTCGACGTCGAGTTCCTCAGCCAACGCGCGCTGGCTAAGTCCGAGCGTATGGCGCCGTTTTTTCAGGAATTCGGCAAGCTTGCTGTCCGATCTCATATGTCGAACTCTTGATGGAGCGCTGCCCGTAGGCGGGTATAGTGCAACACGCCCGCCATGTATTGCAATTGCTTGTCATACGGTAGCTTGCGATCGAAAGTAAGTGCATACTGGGTCGAAAAGTACTTCAGCAGTCTGTCGCGTTGGCGACCGTCCGCAATCGGCGCACCCTTCCGATCTGAATTCTCGTCGAAAATCCTACGCGCCATGGGTTGCGGGTATATTCCCAAGCTGACCAGGATATCCGGAATCAGTTCAGTGGGTTCGCTAAGATGCTGTGCATAACCCGTATAAAGCAAGAAGCTCGCGGGCTCATCGCGACCCCCAAATAGATTGGACGTCAGATGATGCCCCATTTCGTGCACAAAGGCTGCGCCGACCGCCGCAGGATGATGTGCGGTGTTGACGCAGATAAGAGGCCGCCCGGACAAAACCTTGGTTTTTTTCACGTAGAACCCGAGCAGCGCCATTCCGTTGGCCGACGTCATCTTGGCTGGCCGGACATCGATGCCAAGGTTCGACCAAGTCTTGGCAAATTCCTTAGGCGATGCCAATCGGAGCGATTCGCGGTTCAGGTGAGGCCAGACGCTCTTCTTGGCCTCGGAAACCAACTCGTTAAGCTGGTCCCGGCCGAGGCATTTGCGCAATGGACCGCCATAATCCACCGTCGCAAGGGCGCGGACGTCCTCGGTCGCCCGTTGAAGCTGGCCTGCCTGGGAAATCCGCGAGGGCACTTTGGCCGCCAGTACCTCGGATACCAAGCCGTCAATTACCGAAATGTCGTTTCTTGTAGCCACTGAAAATCACCCCGACTATGTCAAGGCACCGAATGCTAATTTTGCCAAGCAAAGCCTATCACAGCAAGAAGATTTACTACAATACAT
>JASHQJ010000429.1 GCA_030037595.1 Candidatus Binataceae bacterium | reverse complement strand
GCTGGAAGACCTTCTTGCACAACCACGCTGCAGGCATCGCGTCCATCGACCTATTCGTGGTGCGGACCATTTCGTTCAAGCTGCTGTATGGTCTGGTGATTCTCGGCCACTTGCGAAGGCGGCTGATCCGGGTAGCCGTGACCACCAATCCGACCGCTGAGTGGATCGCCGGTCAGGTCACTGAAGCTTTCCCTTGGGATGAAGCGCCGCGGCATCTGCTCCGAGACCGGGATGGTTCGTTCGGTCCGGTGTACATCAGACGCGTCCGAGCAATGGGAATCCGCGATCACCCCACTGCGCCACGCTCGCCATGGCAAAACGGGCAGGTCGAGCGATTGATCGGTTCAATTCGTCGTGAATGCCTCGATCATCTGGTGGTGTTCGGTGAGGCAGACTTGCGACGAATCCTGAAGGCTTACGCTTCGTACTACAACTCGGTCCGCACTCACCTGTCCTTGCGTAAAGACGCCCCGCTTTTCCGACGCCGGCAGGCAGTCGGCAAGATCATATCGGTTCCGATCCTGGGTGGGCTCCATCATCAGTACGTGCGAGTTTAGGTTTTCGGTAACGACAGGACCTGCGCCTGCTGAACCGTCTGGGCGACAGCAGTCTGTTGCTGGAAGAGCGGAAATCTATAGTTGTTGTAACCCGCGATGCCGACGACGCTGGCGGCCGCTGCTACGGTGAAGACGCCAACGGGCAGCTTGCGGAGTAAATCCATGCAGCTGTCTCCTTGACTCCGGTGATGTCCTCTCTAGCACACGAATGTCTGATGACCAGGGATCTTCTCCGCCAAGACGCTGGCTGCGTGCGCTATGTCCAAGGTAGCACTTCGGAGGCTGGCCGACTTCCCTCTGAGCTATCGCATAGAGCGCAACGATTAAGGCAATGCCAATCGAGAACATTGCGGCGCAACCGGGTGGGTCCGACTATCGTGTCAAAGGCGCACTCGAAAGGCGCGAGGTAAGCGGGTTGCTCAGCCACATTTCGAAAAGCGGTCCGCCCAACTTCTTATCGATTATCAACGGAAGCCTCGCTGCAAAAGCCCGTGTCCGAATCATGGAGGTGAGCAGTAGCCATAATAGCCACTAGTGCCGGATGGTGTTAGACCGTCCGTAGCACAAATTCTTGCATGTAATTCAGGGAATTGGGCTTCCGTGATCCTTGGATCTAGATTACCACGTTCCGGCTTCCCACAATAATATCTTGTCAGTGGAGTCGAAGGATTGGGATAAAACTCGATATTGCCACCGTTAGTAACCTTATAATTGAAGCATTGAACATATTCCGTGGCCTTCGCTGGCGGAGTAAACTGGCTGCTCCCATTGTATTTAAAAACATAAGCCGCATTTCTTGGCGGAACGCCCGGGGCTTTCTTTGGGATGATGTCGGTGCCCAGTGCTTTGCTAAGATCATGTAGGCCTTCACTCGTCCAAAAAAGGGCCACTGACGATCCACTTTGTGTTATACCAATCAAGTAGTCATGTAATTGTTCGGGCGTAACGGTGATATCTGGCTTGCCAGTCAACTTCTCATCTATGACGTCACTTCCTATCGTGACAATCGGGTCGGAATCCATCACCTCGATAGCCAAAGGTTTGGCGGTGAAAAAAGGATTTGTTGTACCTCCATGACCCCCACCCCCAGGATTGTCCGGAATGATTGGGCTTACCGATAAGACATATTCTACAGCGCAGTAATCTTGAGCTGTTTCAAAGTTTGGTATCATCTCATCTCGGTAAAGATCAGCATGCTTCATCCCCAGCGGTGTAAGGGCGGTGGTGCACTGGATCGGGGAACCGGGAAGGCATGGGAATGGCATCACCTCGTAATCGACATCTTCAGCATGACGAAAAGCATAAACCACGGGGGTACAGTCGCCTTGCGCTCCGGCGCTTGAGATAAACGAAAGCAAGCTTCCGCAAAAACATAACAGCGAACAAATCAGGATATATTTTCGTGTCACTATGACCTTCTCCCTTTTTCATTACTCAAGTGTCGTGCGCTGCGCGCCTAGAGATATCAAGCGCGACTTTAAACTGCAAGTTGTAGTTTTAACTTTCAGGGAGTTATCTAAATGCGTGCTGATGGTCAACGCGTGGGCGCAATGCTCCATGTTTGGGAAGTAAAACCTGAGTTTGCAGAGCATCCGGTTGATCGGGCGTGCGAGCTAGCGAAGCGCCTCGGTGCGAAAGTTGTCGCTCGTCAAAACCTGTCCGCGTGACGAACGCGCGGCAGGTGTGCTACTGCAACGCGCGATGTTAGCGCTGTTGACGGGTATTTTGCTCGCACTACGTTCGGTAATCGAGGCGCGCGCCTCGCGTGAGGCGGAGATCCTGGTCTTGCGCCAACAGCTGCTGGTGCTAAACCGCAAGGCGCCAACGCGGCTCCGACTGCGGAACATCGATCGTTTGATGCTGGTCTTGCTATATCGGCTTTTCCCGTCGGTGTTGGATGCCATGGTCATCGTTAAGCCGGAGACCGTACTCCGATGGCATCGACGAGGCTTCCGCGCCTACTGGCGTTGGAGGTCTTGGCGGCGCAGCGGTCGTACGCACGATCTCGTTCAAGCTGCTCTATGGCCTAGTGATTCTAAGCCACGCCCGAAGACGGCTGCTCAGGATCGCAGTCACCAGCAATCCAACAGCGGACTGGATTGCGGGTCAGGTGACCGAGGCGTTTCCGTGGAGCGAAGCACCGCGTCATCTGATTCGCGACCGCGACGGCGCGTTCGGGGCAGCGTACACCCGGCGCATTCATGCGATGGGTATCCGTGATCGCCCGATCGCGCCGCGCTCACCTTGATGGGATGGACCCAGCCGAGTTCAAACGGCTTCACTTAGCAGAGCCAGTGATGGTGATCACACTATCGAAAACAAGAACTGGCGGGAGGGTCCAAGATGAAAGTTGCCAGAATCGGTCTCGATATCGCAAAGCAGACTTTTGAGCTGCACGGCGTGGACCAGCGCGGGCGAGTAGTACTGCGCAAGACGCTGAAG